>JANQEG010000005.1 GCA_028278505.1 Rhodobiaceae bacterium | reverse complement strand
GACCAGGATTGCCACGAGCTCCTTCCCACCAACACACTATAGAACAATCCGAACACACAGGATTGCCGCGCCGGCTGACGCCGGCTCGCAATGACGGTGGGGGTGAACACCAAGCTTTGGATTGGCGGGTCGGTGTTTGTCCGGCTCCGGAAAAACCAGTGCCGTCTCAACCGGGATATTTAACCAAAGTAAACATCTCCGGCCCCGGTCTGGGGCGATTTCACAAACGGTTAAGGTTAACTGGCGCTTAAACTTTTGTTGTCACACTCCGCTTCGAAATTCATGAAGGTCGCGATTCGTCTGGAGCGATGTGATGGCAAGTGTGGCGAAAGTCCTGGGTGGAGCGGCGTTGATCACGGTGGTGGCGAGCGCCGCCGCATCGGCGGCGGATATGTACGAGCCGGAGATTATCGAACACGTCCCGGAGCGTCCGGTCGAGTTCGGCTCGGGCTGGTATCTGCGCGGCGATATCGGCGTCACCTTCTGGAACCGCCCGAGCGTGGCGTTCGACACGCCGCAATTCGTCACCGCGACGAGCGTGTCGGGCATCGATCTCAACGACACCATTTCGATATCCGGCGGCGCCGGTTACCGGTTCGATGAGTATTTCCGCGGCGACCTGACGCTCGACTACTTCACCGAATCGGATTTCGGCGCCAGTACCGCGGGCAGCTGCCTTACCGGCACGTCGAACTGCACCACGGTGGAAACGGCGAAGCTTGCGGCCTATGTGTTCCTGGCCAATGCCTATGTCGATCTCGGCACTTATGCCCGGTTCACGCCCTATGTCGGCGCCGGCATCGGTGCGGCCTGGGTGGAATGGGACCGCACTGCCGCAACGGTGACCTGCGCCAGCGCCTGCGGGACCTTCACGGCGCCGTACACGACCACGGTTTCGCGCGACGGCTTCGAGGGCTGGCGGTTCGCCTATGCGCTGATGGGCGGTGTCGGCTACGACATCACCCAGGACCTGACCGTCGATGTCGGCTACCGCTTCCTCAGCATCGCCGATGGATCCATCGCCAACGCCACGTCGACCACGGGTCGGGTTTCCTACAGCGATCTCCATGCGCATGAGGTGCGCGTCGGGCTCCGCTACAAGATCGACTGATCGCCGGCCGAAGCCGCTGCCGCAAACCGCATCGATACTTGCCCGGTGCCGATTGCCGGCGCCGGCCGGTTTTCCCTTGTGTCTTCATAGCCTGCTGTTTTTTCGGGCAGAATGACGCAGCCCGGTGCATGCCGATCGGCGAATATTCTGGTTGACACTGCGGTCGCCGCGCTCTATCCGAGCCAGCGGGACACCCCTCCCCAACGAGGGGCGACTATCTGGAAGGGTAGCAGATGACGACGCACCAAATGCCCGGCGTGCGGCCGGCCAACCCGCATTTCTCCTCCGGCCCCTGCGCCAAGCGCCCCGGCTGGTCCCCGCAAAACCTCGCTGACGCACCGCTCGGCCGGTCCCATCGCCACAAGATCGGCAAGGACAGGCTGGCGCGGGCCATCGACCTGACCCGCCAGGTGCTGCAGGTGCCGGCCGATTACCGCATCGGCATCGTGCCGGCGTCCGATACCGGCGCGGTCGAGATGGCGTTGTGGTCGCTGCTCGGGCCGCGCGGCGTCGACGTGCTGGTCTGGGAATCGTTCGGCGCCGGCTGGGCGACCGATGTCGTCAAGCAGCTCAAGCTCGACGATGTGCGCGTGCTGAAGGCCGATTACGGGCTCCTGCCCGATCTTGCCGAAATCGACTTTTCCCGCGACGTGGTCTTCACCTGGAACGGCACCACGTCGGGCGTGCGCCTGCCCGATGGCGATTTCATTCCCGCCGGGCGCGAGGGCCTGACGATCTGCGATGCGACATCGGCGGCGTTCGCGCAAGGTTTGCCGTTCGACAAGCTCGATGTGGTGACCTTTTCCTGGCAGAAGGTGCTCGGCGGCGAGGCCGCGCACGGCATGCTGATCCTGAGCCCGCGCGCGGTGGCGCGGCTGGAAAGCCATGAGCCGGCCTGGCCGATGCCCAAGATCTTCCGCCTGACCAAGGGTGGCAAGCTGATCGACGGTGTATTCCGCGGCGAGACCATCAACACGCCGTCCATGCTGTGCGTCGAGGACTATCTCGATGCGCTCGGCTGGGCGAACTCCTGCGGCGGCCTTGAGGGCTTGCACGCGCGCGCCGACCGCAATTTCGCCGTCGTCGCCGAATGGGTGGACAAGACCCCCTGGGTCGATTTCCTGGCAAAGGTCCCCGCAACCCGGTCGAACACCAGCGTCTGTCTGGTCATTGCCGATCCGGCCGTGGCGGCACTCGACGACGCGGCACGGGCGGCGTTCGCCAAGGGCATGGTCGCGGCGCTCGACGAGGCCGGGATCGCCTATGACATCGGCGCCTATCGCGATGCCCCGCCGGGCCTCAGGATCTGGGCCGGCGCGACCGTCGAGGCCGACGATCTCGCCGCACTGATGCCCTGGCTCGACTGGGCCTTTCACCGCCAGAAGGCGCTCCTGAACGACGCCGCCTGACCGCCGACACCACCGACCATCCGAAAATTCCGGCCGACGGGCCCCGTCGCCACCGCCATCCAGGACCATCGCCATGACACCCAAAGTGCTGATTTCCGACAAGCTGTCGCCGACCGCGGTCAATATCTTCAAGGACCACGGCATCGACGTCGATTACCAGCCCGATCTCGGCAAGGACAAGGAAAAGCTCGCCGCAATCATCGGCGAATATGACGGGCTGGCGATCCGCTCCGCCTCGAAGGTGACCGAAAAGGTGCTCGCATCGGCCAACGGCCTCAAGGTCATCGGCCGCGCCGGCATCGGCGTCGACAATGTCGACATTCCGGCGGCGACCGCCAAGGGCGTCATCGTCATGAACACGCCGTTCGGCAATTCGATCACCACGGCGGAGCACGCGATCGCCCTCATTCTGGCCTGCGCCCGCCAGATACCGGCGGCGGACGTCTCGACCCAGGCCGGCAAGTGGGAGAAGTCGCGGTTCATGGGCGTCGAACTCACCAACAAGACGCTCGGCATCATCGGCTGCGGCAATATCGGCTCGATCGTCGCCGATCGGGCGATCGGGCTGAAGATGCGGGTGATCGCCTTCGACCCGTTCCTGTCGGAGGACCGGGCGATGGTGCTCGGCGTGGAAAAGGTCGAACTGGCCGATCTGTTCCGCCGCGCCGACGTGATCACCCTGCACACACCGCTGACCGACAAGACCCGCCACATCATCGACAAGGCGGCGATCGAACAGATGCGCGACGGCGTCATCATCGTCAACTGCGCCCGCGGCGGCCTGATCGTCGAGGCCGATCTGCGTGCCGCGCTCGAATCGGGCAAGGTGGCGTCGGCCGGCATCGACGTGTTCGAAGTCGAGCCGGCGACGGACAATCCGCTGTTCGGCGCCCCGAACATCGTGTGCACGCCGCATCTGGGCGCGGCGACCAGCGAGGCGCAGGAGAATGTCGCCGTGCAGATCGCCGAACAGATGTCGGACTATCTGCTGAAAGGCGCGGTCTCGAACGCCATCAACAGCCCCTCGATCACGGCGGAAGAGGCGCCGCGGCTGACGCCCTTCGTCAAGCTCGCCGAGCAATTGGGGTCGTTCGCCGGCCAGCTCACCGAAAGCGCGCTGAAGGGGGTGCGGATCGAATATGAAGGCGCGGTTTCCGACATGAACACGCGGGCGCTGACGGCGGCGGCGGTGACCGGGCTGCTGCGGCCGCTGCTGCAGGACGTCAACATGGTCTCGGCGCCGGTGGTGGCGCGCGAGCGGGGGATCGGCGTCGAAGAGGTCAGGCGCGCGCAGCACGGCGCCTATGAAAGCTATATCCGCCTTACCGTCTTCACCGAGCGGCAGGAGCGGTCCGTCGCCGGTACCGTGTTTTCCGACGGCAAGCCGCGGGTGATCCAGGTCAAGGGCATCAACATGGAGGCCGAACTCGGGCCGCACATGCTCTACGTGACCAACAACGACAAGCCCGGCTTCGTGGGCGGGCTGGGAACCGTCCTGGGCAATGCGGGCGTCAACATGGCGACCTTCCATCTCGGTCGCACCGCGCCCGGCGCGGACGCCATCTGCCTGGTCGAGGTCGACGAACCGGTTTCCGACGATATTCTTAGACAGGTCGAGGCGCTGGCAAACGTGGTACAAGCCAAGCGGCTGTTTTTCTGAGCCGTGCAGCGAATCGGCGGAGAAGGTGAATGCAGGTTCTGGTCACCGGGGCTGCCGGATTTATCGGCGCCGACACGGCGCTGGCGCTGCTGCGCCGCGGCGATCGGGTGGTCGGGATCGACAATCTCAACGCCTACTACGATGTCGGACTGAAGGAGGCGCGGCTGAAGCGCCTCGCCGACCATCCGGCGTTCCGGTTCGAGCGGACCGATGTCGCGGACCGCGCGGCGATGGCCGAACTGTTCGCGCGCGAGCGCTTCGATCGCGTCGTCCATCTGGCGGCGCAGGCCGGCGTTCGCTACTCGCTCGAAAATCCCGCGTCTTACGTCGATTCGAACCTGGTCGGTTTCGGCAATATCCTTGAAGGATGCCGGCACAGCGGCGTTAAGCATCTGGTGTTCGCGTCGTCGAGTTCGGTCTACGGCGCCAACACCAGGATGCCGTTCAGCGTCCACGATGTGGTCGACCATCCGGTCAGCCTCTATGCGGCGACGAAGAAGGCCAACGAGTTGATGGCGCACGCCTACGCGCATCTCTACGGGCTGCCGGTGACCGGCTTGCGGTTCTTCACCGTCTACGGCCCCTGGGGGCGGCCGGACATGTCGTATTTCATCTTCACCCGGAAGATCCTGGCCGGCGAGCCGATCGCCGTCTTCAATCACGGCCGCCACCGGCGCGATTTCACCTATATCGACGATATCGTCGCCGGTGTCGTCGGCGTGCTCGACCGGATCGCGACCGCCGATCCCGGCTGGTCCGGCGAGGCGCCGGATCCGGCGACGTCGTCCGCGCCCTACCGGCTCTACAATATCGGCAACAGCCGGCCGGTGCCGCTGCTCGATTTCATCGCCGAACTGGAGCGGGCGCTCGGCCGCGAGGCGGTCAAGGATTTCCGGCCGATGCAGCCGGGCGACGTCGAGGCGACGGCGGCAGAGACCGACGATCTGAAGGCGGCCGTCGGTTTTGCGCCGCAGACACCGCTTGCCGACGGGCTGCGGAACTTCGTTGACTGGTATCGAGGGTTCTACGCCATAACAGACTGAGCGCGGGCGCCGCCGGCGGTCGTGCGGTCGAGCAGGCTCAAACTGGTGTCGACGATGTCGCGCAGCATGTCTTCGCTGCGCCGCGCCCGGGCCAGCACGCGGACCGCCTGAACGACGCCGAGCAGGGTCCGGGCCAGCGCCACCGGCGGAATGTCGGAGGTGATACTGCCGTCTTCGCGGCCGCGGATGATGGTGTCGAGAAAAAGCCCTTCCATCATGTTGAGCGCGCGCTGGATGCTGGCTTCGATGCGCTCCGAGGTCGGCTGCAGTTCGGCTGCGGTATTGGTGATCAGGCAACCAAGCCCGTAGGCCTCGGACATCGATATCGCGACGAGCGAATCGAAATAGCCGTGGATGCCGTCGCGCGCCGGCGAGGTCTCCACCAGCTTTCGCGCCCGCGGCCGGCTGCGGGATTCGAAATAATGCTCCAGGACGCAGATGAAGAACGCTTCCTTGTCGCCGAAGGAGTTGTAGATGCTGGCCTTGTTGATGCCGGTCGCGGCCACCAGATCCTGCATCGACGTCGACGCATAGCCCTTGCGCCAGAAGACCTGCAAGGCCTTTTCCAGCACGTCGGTGCGGTCAAATTCGATCGGTCGTCCCATGGTTCCGCGACATCTCCTGGCGATCGGGAAACGGTCTTAGCCTGCCTAAATATATAGCATTTTTGGTCCATAGTCAGGACGGGCGCAATGCCGACTTTGGCCTATCGGCCAACACTGTGGAATTTATCCGGAAAACCGGCAGCAAAACGGCACCCGGTTCGCAGCCGCCGCTATGACGCCGCAGAGTCCGCCGGACGGTCGGGCGCCTCCGCCATCGCCAGGGCGGCGCAGTCGGAAAGAATGCCGGCCAGATGCAGATCGCCCGGCAGGGCGATGTGGCGCGGCCGCCAGTCCGGCCGGAACCGGTCAAGGCGTTCGCGGACCTGACCGATGTCGTGGTCGCCGGCGCGTCGTCCAAAAAGCGCCGGTGCGACCTTCTCCCAGGTCGGGGCCAACGGGCCGCTGTCGGTGTTCAGCGGCGGCGCGGTGCCGAGAATGAGGTGAACCACGCCGCGGCCGCGCAGATGCTCGGCCAGCCGCCCGAGCAGCAGGTCGCGATCGGCGGCCGTCGTCCCGCGGCGCCATCGCATGAGGTCGATCGCCGCCTCGGTATGCGCGGCCCCGCCGAGCAGAAAGCTCGCAAACGCGGCCGCGCGGCCGTCGACATTGAGGATGGCCAGTCCGGACCGGGCGAGGAAACCCGGATCGAACGCGCCGGCCAGGAAGCGCCGCTCGATGCCGCCGGTCATCTCCAGCCATTCGTCGGAAACCGGCCGCAAGCGTTCGATCTGGGCCGCCGTCGGCGCCGGGCTGATCACCACTTCGACGCTGCCGTCGCCGCTGCGGCTTGGACCTGCATCGAGGCGATTGTCGATGATGTCGACGACGGCCTCTTCGCCGATCGGGATCAGCGACAGGCCGGCATCGATATAGAGCGAGCGGTGCTCCGGCCTTGTGCCGAAGAAGACGCTGCGCCGGCCGGCGCGCTCGGCCGCGTCGCGGAAGGTCCAGATCGCTTCGCCCAGCGCCTCGCGGGCGCCGAGCGGATCGCCGAAGGCGATCCAGTCGCGGCGGAACGGGCGGAACATGATCGCCGCCTCGCGGGCGCGGGTGAACAGAAAAACCTTGTCGCCGAGATAGGCGAGCTGGGCGAGCGGGTCGGGCGTTTTGGCGATGAGACCGGGGAGATCGGCGGGGATTTTGCCGATGGTGCCGAAACCGGCGCGCGGGGTTGCGGTGAGCCGCCAGACCAGCAGCGCAAAGCCGAAAAGACTCACGACAATTCCGACGCGCAACGCGCGCGCGGCGCCGCCGTCGGCGGCAAACGCGGTGACGAGGTCGAGGGTCGGATCGACATGACGGTAGGCGATCAGGCCGAGGGAGACGGCGATGGCGTAAATGGAGATGGCGGCGCCGACCCATCTGGTGCCGAAAGAAATCGGGGTCAGCCGGCCGGGACGGTCGAACATCGGCCCGGTGACCACCGTCAGCGCCAGCGCGGCGAGAAGAAAGACCGTCTCTGCGTATTTCGGCCCGGAAAGGATGGCGGCGGCGACGCCGGCGGCGAGCAGGGCGGCGGCGGCGCGCCAACTGCTCGCCTGGCGGCGCAGCAAGCCGCGGGCGAACAGCAAAAGCCCGATGCTGATCAGGCCGGCGGCGATGGCGGCGGTCTCGACGAGGGCGAGCGGCAGCAAAACTTCCGGTATCGCCAGCCGGCCGCTGATCGGCGGGGTCAGCGAAGAGACCAGCAGCAGACCGCCGGCAAGGACCGCGGTTGCCGCGATGATCAGCGGCGTGACGCTGCGCACCGGTACCCGGAGCGATGCCGCCAGGCCGCGCGGCGCGGTCGCCAGCCGGCGCGACGACACGGCCGCAACGGCAATGCCGGCAATCGTCAGCGGCAGCAGATAATAGGTCAGGCGAAACGCGAGCAGGCCGCCGACGACGCCTTCGGTCGGCGCATCGGGCAGGGCGATGAGGATGATCGATTCGATGACGCCGAGGCCGCCGGGCACGGTGCTGGCGACGCCAAGCGAAATGGCGACCGCCGTCAGCGAGACGAAGACGGGGAAGGGCAGCGCCATGCCCTCCGGCATCAGCATGTAGAGCGCCCCCGAGGCGGCGGTGACGTCGAGGACGCCGCCGCCGATCTGCATCACTGCGGTCCGCAGATCGGGGATACGCAGCCGCCAGGCGCGGATATCCACGGTCCGGCCCCGGCCGAAGGCGCAAAACGTCAGGTAGGCGGTGGCGGGGGTGATCAGGGCGAAGCCGGCCAATCGGGTTTCGGCGGCGCCCAGTCCGACCATGCCGGCAAAGATTTCCGGGGCGGTGAGGAGGCCGAGGCCGGCGACGAAACTCATGCCGAGGCCGAAACTCGTCGAGGAGATGGCCATGATCAGCAGGATTTCCGCCGTCGACAGGCCGAGCCCCGAATAGACGCGAAAGCGCACGGCGGCGGTGGTCAGCAGGGAGAAGCCGAGCCCGTTGGCGAGCGTGTTGGCGATGCCGCCGGTGCCGATCACGGTCACGAGCGGAAGCTTGCGGCCGATATAGCGCATCGCCGCCAGTTCATAGAGGGCATAGGCGGCAAAGCTCAGCAGGGTGAACAGAAGCGCGATGCCGACGCGGCCCGGCGCGATCGCCGAAAACGCGTGCAGCACCTCGGCAAGGGTGACGTTTTCGAGTTCCCGGCGCAGGACATAGGCCGCAAGGCTGATCAGTGCGATCGCGACAAGCGGCGGCAGCAGCCGGGTGATGCGTCGGAAAAGGGTCGGCTTGGACGCCTCGTCGGCGCTCAGGTCCGCATCGCGGTTATCGTGCGGGCCCGAAGGCGCGCGCAGCGCGTCCATGACCGGCAATCAGCCCGAGACCTCCTTGCGCGGCCGTTCCAGTTCGCGCGATGCCTTGCGCACCGCCTTCTGGATCTTCTCGAACGCCCGCACCTCGATCTGGCGCACGCGTTCGCGGGAGACGCCGAATTCTTCCGACAGCATCTCCAGGGTGATCGGGTCTTCCGACAGGCGACGCGCCTCGAAAATGCGCCGCTCGCGGTCGTTCAGCGTCTCAAGCGCCTCGGCCAGCATCTGGCGCCGATTGTCGAGTTCTTCGGAGCGGACCAGGATCTTCTCCTGGTCGTCGCTTTCGTCGACGAGCCAGTCCTGCCATTCACCGGACTCCGCGTCGGCCCGCAGCGGCGAGTTGAGCGAGGCATCGCCGCCGAGGCGCCGGTTCATCGACACGACATCGTCCTCGGTCACGCCGAGCCGCTCGGCGATCTCGGCGACCTGATCGGGGTGCAGATCGCCCTCTTCGAGGGCGGAAATCTGGCCCTTGACCTTGCGCAGATTGAAGAACAGCCGCTTCTGATTGGCCGTGGTGCCCATCTTCACCAGGCTCCACGAGCGCAGGATATATTCCTGGATGGCGGCGCGGATCCACCACATGGCATAGGTGGCGAGCCGGAATCCCTTTTCGGGGTCGAAGCGCTTGACCGCCTGCATCAGCCCGACATTGCCTTCCGAGATCACCTCGCCGATCGGCAGCCCGTAGCCGCGATAGCCCATGGCGATCTTGGCGACCAGGCGCAGATGGCTGGTCACAAGCTGCTGCGCCGCATCGCGGTCGCCATATTCGCGGTAGCTCTTGGCGAGCATGTATTCCTGCTGCGGTTCGAGCATGGGAAAGCGGCGCACCTCGTCGAGATATCGCGCAAGCCCGCTGTCGGTTGCCGCAATAGCTGGAAGAGTGGCCTGAGCCATGGTCGATTTCCCTCTTCTGGCGCAGCCAATTCCCCCACGGAAACGGAATCGTCGGATTCCCGCCGATTCGGCCACGAGAGGTGAATATAAGGCTTTTTATGTCGAAAACAGGACGGGGCGGCGAATTTTTTGACCGGAAGGGAAGCAAAAAAGGTTCCGCCTACCGCGAACGGCGGGCGGAAACCTCACGGTATGACGGCCCCCGGCGGCATCGCCGCCGGGGCAAATCGGATCAGGCCGCGGCGTGGTAGAGCCGGTTGTAGACGACCCGGCTCCTGCTCAACGGCGCCAGCGTCTTGGCCATCGCCAGGACCGCGAGATCGGCCAGCGGCTCGATGATGATGACGGTCATATAGGCGACGCCGAACGAGCCGACGGCGGCAAGGTTTGCCGCGCCGAAACCGCTGCCGTAGAACGCCCAGAAGGCGACCCAGGCGACGATGCCGCCCTGATAGGCCGTCGACAGCGACAGGGCCTGCCAGTATTTGACCTCGACATAGGGCGTGCGGGCCGGAATGATCCGCTTGGCCAGAAGGCTGATGCCCCAGAGCGGAACCAGAAGCGTGGTGACGTTGATGCCGTATTGGGGCAGGTCGAAGGGCGCGAACAACAGGCCCTGAAGCAGCAGGCCCGCGGCAAGTCCGATCGCCGCCGCGCCGGCGCCGAAGATCAGGTAGAGCGTCGATCCGAGAATGAAGTGCACTTCGGATACGCCGACCGGATAATGGGGAAAAACCTCGAAGAAGCAGAACACGAGCGCGGTCGCGACGACGCCGCGCGTGATCAGGGCGATGAAGCCGCCATCATTGCGGATGGTGTTGCCGGCCATTTTCGCGGCCAGCCCGAAAGCGGCCGCGGCCGTCCCGTAGCTGAGAACGATCTTTGCGCCATCAACGACGCCGGGTTCGATATGCATTGATGTCTCCTTTCCGCACCCACCGTGCGAGAGGGATTGAAGGTGGTGTGCCAACGCACGGGCTATGGGATGGCAGGTCTCCTGGCTCGCGGGTCACTGTCTCACCCGCCTTCCCGGCCTTTTCGGCCAGTGGCGTTATCGGGTGTCGCTCGCCGCTCACAGTTGCGGGGGCAGCCACGGTCTCGGCCCCTGATGGGTACACCTCACCGTGTTCCCTTTTCATCCGCCGCCCTGATCAGTTTGGCGGAACCATCGGCAAAAACAGTGCAGGAAAATGCCCGGAGCCGCAAGGGCCTCGATCGGTGTTTCACAATCTCCGCAGCGCCGCGATCACCGCTTTCATGTCGCCGGGGAGCGGGCTTTCAAAGGTCAGGACCTCTTTGGTGAGGGGGTGGGCGAAGCCGAGCCGGTGGGCATGCAGGGCCTGGCGGCCGAGATCGGCGAGCACGGCGGCGATTTCGGGATGATCCTGCGCCAGCCGGGCGAGTTTTGAGCGGAAATGGGCGCCATAGGTCGGATCGCCGATCAGCGGACAGCCGATATGGGCGAGATGGACGCGGATCTGATGGGTGCGCCCGGTCTCCAGACGGCATTCGACGCTGGCGGCGACCGCGTCTGTCGAGGATTTGCCATCGGCGCCGAACCGCTCGCGGACCCGGTAATGGGTGACGGCGCGGCGCGCCGATGCGGCGCGACTGACCGCCTGCTTCAGCCGGTTGGTGCCGGAACGGGCGAGCGGGGCGTCGATGGTGCCGGACAAACGCGGCGGCGCGCTCCAGACCAGGGCGGTATAGGCGCGGTCAAGCGCGCCGGCGCGGCCGTGATCGGCGAACTGGGCGGCGAGCGCTTTATGGGCGCGGTCGGTCTTGGCGGCAACGATGAGGCCGGACGTGTCCTTGTCGAGGCGGTGGACGATGCCCGGCCGGCGGACGCCGCCGATGCCGGACAGGCTGTCGCCGCAATGGGCGATGAGCGCATTGACCAGCGTTCCGGCCGGATTGCCGGCGCCGGGATGGACGACGAGCCCGGCCGGCTTGTCGACGACGATGAGCGCTTCATCCTCGTAGACGATATCGAGCGCGATCGCCTCGGCGGCGGGGGCGGCTGCCTCCGGCGGCGGCAGCGCGATCTCGATCCGGTCGCCCGCGTTGACCCGGTATTTGGGCTCGACTATCGTGCGCCCGCCGACGCGGACGCGGCCGGCGACGATCAGCGATTTCAGCCGGGTCCGGCTCAGATCGGCGAATGCGCCGGCAAGCTGCACGTCGAGGCGGCGACCGGCGTCGTCATCGGCAACCGTCAGGGCCAGGGTCTGCGCCGGCGCCTCGATTTCCCCGAACTCTTGAGACCGTTCGATCATGACCGTCGATCCTACATCATCTTCCCCGCAGCCGGCATTGTCCGAAGACGACGAGCGGGCGCTCGCCGATGTGCGCCGCAAGCTGTCGCGGATCGTGCTCGTCTCCGGCCTGATCATGGGGCTAGGCTTCGCCACCGTGTTCGGCGTCATCGGCTACCGCCTGATGCGCGGCGGTGACGGCGAAACCCCGAAATCGGCGCTGCCGGCGACGGTTTCGATTCCTGCCGGCGCGACACTGCTCGCCGCGACGCTGGACGGCGACCGCATGACGCTCACGCTTGATATCGGCGGCCGGCAGAGCGTGCTTGTGATCGATGTCACGAGCGGCGCGGAAATCGGCCGCATCCGCATCGAACCGGCGGCGGACTAGGATCTATCAGGGGGTCAGGACTGCCCGCCCTTGGTCTCAACGGCGGCTTTCTTGAGCGCGCGCACCCGATCGGCAATGCTGAGTTCGGCGGCCTCGGCCGGCACGTCTTCGGACTTTTCCGCCTTGGATTTGCCGTTGCCGCCCGAACCGTTGCCGCCGGTTTCCGCCGCCAGAGCCTGCGCGATCGGCGAGTTCTCGCCTTCGATCGCCGCGGTCATGTGGGTGACTTCGGCGGCGATATCGCGAATGCTCTCGCGCAGCTTTTCCTCGTTCGCCCCGTTGGTTCCGGCAGCGGCGCCTGCGGCGGCATTCAGCGCGGCCATTTCCGCGCGCAGCCGCTCGGCTGCATCGGCGAGCGTGGCGTTGTCGGCCGTCAGCCGTGCGATCGTCTCGTCGCGTTCGCGCACAACATCTTCGTGCTCGCGCGCTTTGGTTTCGAGCCGCAACGTCAATGCGGCGATCTGCGTCTCGGCCTCGATCCGCGCCGCTTCGGCTTCGTGCAGTTTAAGTTGCAGGTCGTCGCTGAGCTTTTCGGCCTTGTCTTCCGGCAGCGGGTGCGGCGCGGCCGTCTGCTGCGGCGCCGGCATCGGTGCCGGCGGTGTTCCGGTCTTCAGCGTCGACAGTTCTTCGCGAACGGTTTCAAGGCGCGTGGAACTGGCAATCAGCTCGACCTTCTGGCCGTCGATTTCCGCCTTCGCCGACGCCAATTCGTTCTCGGCCCGTCGCAAATCGTCGGTGCGCATGTCGAGGGTACGCTGGGCCTCGCGCAGATCGCGTGCGGTCTGGGCGTTCTCCTCCTCCTTGCGCAGAACCGCGTGCCGCAATTTCCGCTCGCGGCTTTCCAGCTCCTGAATGGTGGTTTCCTTGTCGTCGAGTTCGGTGATCAGATCGGTGATCGTGTCGCGCTTCTGATTGATCTCGATGAGCTGCTGCGCATTGAACTGCTGCAGCTCCTGGATCTGGTATTCCAGCCGCCTGATCGACACCGCGAACTGGGCGCGAAGCTGATCCTTGTCCGCCCGAATCTCGTCAAGCGACAGCGGTGCGGCGTGTTCGATCCGCCGCCTTTCGATGCGCGCGGCGCGGCGCAACACGAACGGCATGACAATGAGCGCAGCGAAGGCCGCGGCCAGCGCGCCGAGCGCGAGATACATGACCGATTCGATCAACGGCTTCGACTCCGCATGCAGTCAATACTCACTCGTGATCCCCGCCGGATCGGCGGCGGCCATGATGCCATGTCGGTGAACCGCACACCATCCATGAACGCCAGCATCGTTAACCCCTCCGGTCGGGCGGGCCCCTTTTCCCTAAAACGGATTCCAGGTCGGCCGGTCGGTGAATTTGAGATAACCGACGTTCACCCCGAGCCGCGCACCGACGCCGGATCGGATCGGGACGACGTAGATGTCGTGGTTCGATAACACCGTCATGCCGAAACCGCCGACAAGATAGGCCGATCCATTCACCCCGACAAAGCGCCTGTAGATAGCATCGGTTGCCGGCAAATTATAGATCAGCATCATCGTCCGCGCACCGTCGCCGCCGACATCCCATCCGACCGACGGACCCTGCCAGAAGACCCGCATCTGTCCGGCGAACTTGGTGTAAAGAGTGCCTTCGCCGTAGCGCAGCCCGGCGATGACCGCGCCCGATCCTTCCTCACCGAGGATGTAGCCGTTGGGCTGGCCGTATCTGGAGATCGCCCGTTCGACGACGGTGGCCAGGCTTTGCGAGATGCGGCCGAAAAACGCGTGGCCGGTCTGGATGATCTCCGATGTGGCGTATTCGTCCTGCGCCTGTTGGGCGCCGGCCGGCGCGGCCGGGAGCGCAACGAGCGCGGTCAGCATCGCCGCGGCGAGCACGGCGATGAAACGAGGGAAGTCGGATCTGGGCATCGTCAACTGCATCCTTGCTGGTGTCGGTTCGGTGCGTCCCTGCGTTTACCACTTGTCATTCATGCGCGCGGTACCTTGCCGGTTGCGGTGCCGGCGGCGAATCGCCTCCATTATCGGTCAAATGAACGTCGAATCGGGCAATGGCGAGGCAGCATTCAAAGGTTTTTTTGCGGGCGGTGCGAATCATCGCCGTCTGTGCGGCGATGGCGTCGATGACCGGACTGCCGGCGGTGGCGGCCGCGACGACCGAGCGCATCGTCGTCGATCCGCAGACCGGCACCGCGATCGGCGGTTATGATCCGGTCGCCTATTTCACCGAAGGGCGCGGGCGCCGCGGCGAGGAGCGCTTTGCGCTCGAATGGGCCGGCGCGATCTGGCTTTTCGCCAATCCGGGCAACATGGCCGTATTCCGCGCAGCACCCCAGGTCTATGCGCCGCGATATGGCGGCCACGGCGCGCTTGCCGTATCGCGCGGCTATGCGGCGCGCGGGAAACCGACACTGTGGCGGGTGCATGAAGGCCGCCTCTATTTGTTCTTTTCGATCGCCAACCGGGCGGCCTGGGATTTCATGGCGGATGCGGCGATTGCCGAGGCGGACCGGCACTGGCCGGACCTGGAGAAGGGATTGGCGCGATGAGCGCTGGTTCGCCAAAACCTGTCTAATTGCCCGGCCGGTCGCTGAGATTGGCGAGCAGGGGCGGGAGGTCGCCGCAGGCGACGAAACCGGGATTGCGGAAGCCGCGCTCGACCTTGCCGTAGCGCAGATTGGTGCCGTCGAGCGTGCGGACGCGACCGCCGGCCGCCTCCAGCACGGCCTGGCCGGCGGCCGTGTCCCACTCCATTGTCGTGCCGAGCCGCGGATAGATGTCGCCTTCGCCGCAGGCGATCATGCAGAATTTTATCGACGAGCCGATCTTGATCGGTCTGCTGGCGCCGATCCGGTCCAGGAACGCAACCGTGGCCGGGTCCAGATGGGCGCGGCTGATCAGGGCGCGCAGGCCCGCTTCCGCGGGCGAAACGGATATCGGCGCGGCGGCGCCGAAGTCGGGCGGCGCGTCGATTTCGGCCGAGACCTCCAGAACCAAGGCGCGGTCGGGCAGGGCGCCGACGAAGAGTATGCCGCGGGCCGGTGCGTAGACCGCGCCGATGACGGCGCGGCCGTCTTCGATCAGCGCGGCATTGACCGTGTAGCTGTCGTGGCCGGAAAGCAGTTCCCTGGTGCCGTCGATCGGGTCGACCAGCAGGAAGCGCCGTTCGATCTTGGCCGGTTCGGCGGTCGGGTGCGATTCCTCCGAAATGATCGGCACATCCGGAAAGTCGCGGCGGAGGTGGTCGATCAGAGTGGTTTCGGCGGCAAGATCGGCGGTGGAAACGGGCGTTCCATCGGATTTGGTGCGGGATTTTATGCCGGCGGCCGTGGTGGCGACAACGGCGCGCCCGGCGGCAACGGCCGCGATGGCGAGATTGCGCACATCGGTGTCATTCCGGGGTTGAGCGCTCACGTCGTGCCGTTTTCGAATGCGGTTGACCGTGCGAGGATACAGCAAATCGCGGCGATCGGCAGGGGTAATCGGACAAGACCAGGGCCGGAATTATCTGCCCCCGGCATAAACCGCGCAGCCTCGCTTGGCAGGCGCGGATCGGCCGTGTATCAGACCTTAGCGAGGACCCGCGAATCGGTATCTTGTCCGGACCCTCTGAAACGATACCGGCGATTGCCGGGCATTGCGTTCAAGCGACAAGAGATATCGATGTCCAATTCCCTCTCCGCCCTCGATCTTGCCGCGCTCCTGTGCAGCCGGCTGTGTCACGACCTGGTCAGCCCGGTCGGCGCGGTCAATAACGGTCTTGAAGTGCTCGCCGAGGAGAAATCGGAAGAGATGCGCGAGATCGCCCAGGATTTGGTGTCGAAGAGCGCGCGTCAGGCGTCGGCGAAACTGCAGTTCGCGCGGATCGCCTTCGGTGCGGCCGGTTCGGCCGGCGCCGAAATCGATCTCGGCGATGCCGAGGCCGTGGCGCGCGGATATTTCGAGGGCGAAAAGGCCGATCTCGACTGGCAGCTGCCGCGGCTCTATCAGGCCAAGAACAAGGTCAAGCTGATGCTTAATCTGCTGGTCATCGCGCTGACCGCGGTGCCGCGCGGCGGGCGTATCAGCATCGAATTCGCCGATGCGGAAAACACCGGCTTCGTGATCCGCGCCGAAGGGCCGATGGCGCGGATACCGCCGGCCGCGCAGGTGATCGCCGCAGATGGTGGCGGCGAAGCCGCCGATGCGCACACCATCCAGCCGGTCTATACCGGGCTTTTGGCCGAGGCCGCCGGGCTTGCCGTCAGCTTTGCCGAGGACGGTGAAACGGTGACCATCCGCGCCGTGTGAACACCGACGGACCGACGACGATCTGCCCCTGGCATAAGCCGAAAACCTGAAAAAACTCAAGGAATTCTGGGGCTGATTCGAAAGCAGTTCTTAACCCTTTTCTCCGAGACTTGCGCGTGACTGAAGCGCCGGGGCCGTTGCGGCCAGACCGGCGCAGCGGCCGTCTCGGGAACCGTTTCATGGACGATCTGCTGCTCGAATTTCTGACCGAGACCAATGAAAGCCTCGATGTCGTCGACGTTGAGCTGGTCAAGTTCGAGCAGGAGCCCAACAACGCCCAGATCCTCGACAATGTCTTCCGGCTCGTTCACACGATAAAAGGAACCTGCGGGTTTCTCGGCCTGTCGCGGCTCGAGGCGCTCGCCCACGCGGCCGAGACGCTGATGGGTAGGTTCCGCGACGGCGAACCGGTGACGCCCGATGCGGTGACCCTCATCCTCGCCTCGATCGACCGGATCAAGGGGCTGCTGGCGGAACTGGAAGCGACCGGCGCGGAGCCGGCCGGCGAAGACCGCGATCTGATCTGCGATCTCGAACGCATGGCCGGTTTCGGCGGTGAGGCCGATGCGGGCGGCTCCGCCGAGGAAGAGGGTGTCACCTCCGGCGACCTCGTCTACCAGGTGCTCGAACGGGAATTGCGGCCGGGCGAAGTGTCGCTCGACGATCTGGAACGGGCGTTCCGCGAAACCGAGGGCCCGGCGGATTTCGAGATGCCGGCGGCGGTTGCCGCTGCGGCGGTGCAGCCCGAACCGGACGCCGCCAATGACGTAAAGGCCGATGAGGCGGCCGCGCCGGGCGCCGAGACGGGCGAGACATCGGCCTCCGTTTCCAACCAGTCGATCCGCGTCAATTTGGAGACGCTGGAGCATTTGATGACGATGGTGTCGGAACTGGTGCTGACCCGCAATCAGCTCCTGGACATCGCGCGCCGGCAAGAGGATTCGGAATTCAAGATGCCGCTGCAGCGGCTGTCGAACGTGACCGCGGAGCTGCAGGACGGCGTGATGAAGACGCGGATGCAGCCGATCGGCAATGCCTGGCAGAAGCTGCCGCGGATCGTCCGCGACCTCGCCCGCGAGGTCGACAAGCAGATCGAACTGGAGATGCACGGGGCCGAGACCGAACTCGACCGGCAGGTGCTGGAGCTGATCAAGGACCCGCTGACCCATATGGTCCGCAATTCGGCCGATCACGGGCTCGAGACCGCCAATGAGCGGATCGCCGCCGGCAAGCCGGCAAAGGGGGTAATCCGGCTGTCGGCCTATCACCAGGGCGGTTACATCATCATCGAGATTGCCGATGACGGGCGCGGCCTCGATACCGAAAAGCTGAAGGCCAAGGCGCTGGAGCGGGGCACCATCGGCGCGGCCGAAATCGACAAGCTGAGCGAAGCCCAGATCCACAAATTCATCTTCCACGCCGGCTTTTCGACCGCCGCCAAGGTCACCAACGTCTCCGGGCGCGGCGTCGGCCTCGACGTGGTGCGCAACAACATCGAACTGATCGGCGGCACGGTCGATTTGAAGTCGGCCGCCGGCAAGGGCACGACCTTCACCATCAAGATCCCGCTGACGCTGGCGATCGTCTCGGCGCTGATCGTCGAGGTGGCCGGCGACCGTTTCGCCATACCGCAAATGTCGGTGGTCGAACTGGTGCGGGCCCAGCCCAATTCCGAACACCGGATCGAGCGGATCAAGGACACGCCGGTGCTGCGCCTGCGCAACAAGCTGCTGCCGCTCGTTCACATGGGTTCGCTGCTCGGCATCGGCGCGGCCGAGCGCGACGAGGCCGATCCCGACAGCGGCTTTATCGTCGTCATGCTGGTCGGCGCGCAGACCTTCGGCATCATCGTCGACAGCGTGTTCCACACCGAGGAAATCGTCGTCAAACCGATGTCGAGCATGCTGCGCGACATCCCCATGTTCTCCGGCAACACCATTCTCGGCGACGGCAGCGTCATCATGATCATCGATCCGAACGGCGTCGCCCAGGCGCTCGGTTCGGCGGCCGCGGAAGACATCGGTTACGCCGATCGGGACGAAGATCCGCCAGGCGCCGACGAGCAGGAGACGATGTCGCTGCTGATCTTCCATGCCGGCTCGAACGAACCCAAGGCGGTGCCGCTCTCCCTGGTGACGCGCCTGGAGGAATTCGAAACCGACCGTATCGAGCAGGCCAATGGTCGCGATCTCGTCCAGTATCGCGGCAGGCTGATGCCGCTGATCTGCATCGACGAAAACATCAAACGGCGCACCGAGGGCCTGCAGCCGATGCTGGTGTTCTGCGATTCCGGCCACTCCATGGCGCTGGTGGTCGACGACATCGTCGACATCGTCGACGACCGGCTGAACATTGAGGTGAAGTCCGAGATCGACGGCATACTCGGCTCCGCCGTCGTCAACGGCCGCGCCACCGACATCATCGATGTCGGTCATTACATGCCGCTCGCCTTCGACGACTGGCTGATGCGCAAGGACATGCAGACGGAGGCGCTGACGCGGCCGCTGCTGTTCGTCGACGACAGCGCCTTCTTCCGCAACATGCTGACGCCGGTGCTGACGGCGGCCGGTTACGCGGTCACGGTCTGCGACGACGCCGAGGCGGCCTTGGCGCAACTTCGCGGCGGCGGCCGGTTCGACATCATCGTCAGCGATATCGAGATGCCCGGCATGAACGGCTTCGACTTCGTCGAGGCGGTGAAGGCGCAGCCGAAATGGCAGTCGACGCCGGTGATCGCGCTGTCGGCACTGGCGACGCCGGCGGCGATCGAGCGCGGGCGCCAGGCCGGCTTCGACGACTTCGTGGCCAAGTTCGACCGGCCGGGCCTGATCGCCGCCATCAAGGCATTCACGGTCGAGCTGGGAGAGGCGGCATGAACGACGACAGCGCCGAACGCGCCGTCCCCCGGGACACCGTCCAGTATGTGACGGTGCTCATCGACAACCAGGTGTTCGGTTTGCCGATCGCGCGGGTACACGACGTCTTCGTGCCCGAGCACATGACGCGCGTGCCGCTGGCGGCGCGGGAGGTCGCCGGCGTCCTCAACCTTCGCGGCCGCATCGTCACGGCGATCGACATGCGCGAACGCCTGCATCTGGCGCCGCGCGACGACGCCGCCGTGCCGATGGCGGTGGGCATTGAACGCAAGGGCGAATCCTACGGGCTGATCATCGACAGCGTCGGTGAGGTGCTTGACCTGCCGCGCGCAGAGGCGGAACCGAATCCGACCAATCTGGATCGGCGCTGGGCCGAAATCGCCGCCGGAATCCATCGGCTCGACGGCCGGTTGATGATCATCCTGGATGTGGATCACGTGCTCGGCCGGGCCTTGGAAGCGGCCGCGGCCTGAGCGAACTTTTTGCGCTGTACAGACGGAAGATTGAAAGGGAACCTATCCATGAAAACCTGTCTCGTCGTCGACGATTCAAGCGTCATCCGAAAGGTCGCGCGGCGTATTCTCGAGGACCTCGACTTCATCATCGTCGAGGCCGAAGACGGCCAGCAGGCGATGGTCGAATGCCGCCATGCCATGCCGGACGCCATCCTGCTCGACTGGAACATGCCGGTCATGGACGGATTGGAGTTCATCGGCAAGCTCCGCGCCGAGGCCGGCGGCGACAGGCCGAAAGTGGTGTTCTGCACGACCGA
>JANQEG010000049.1 GCA_028278505.1 Rhodobiaceae bacterium | reverse complement strand
CCCGCCCAGGTCCATCCCTGAGGCAAATCAATCTCCGTCATAAACAGCTTGAATCAGAACGCAGACGATTTGCCAAGAACAAAGTTAGCGCGTATGGGGACAAGCCCGGTGATGACATGAGTGAGGGGCTGCGGAACGGAGCGTAAGAGCCGAAGCCGGATTGCCCATTTGCCTCCCAATCCGCACCTTCCCCGCGAAAGCGGGGAACCATTGGCGTCGGCGACAAATTCCTGGCCCAATTGATGAATTCGAGACATCGCCCGGATCTGGGCCGACATACCGTGTTGAGCGGGGCAGTAGGCTCCCGCTTCCGCGGGAGCGGTGGGTGGTGTGGACGCTTGCGCGGAAGACGACGCCTCACCCCACCACCGGCGTCATTGCCGGGTTTGTCCTGTGTGGATGGCTCCTGCGTTGCAATTTGGGATGGTTTCGATCCCTCCTCCGTCGTCATTGCCCGCTCCCAAGCGGGCAATCCAATGGCCGTCCGGCATTCGGAAGCGCTTGAATTCTTTCACCACTGCGTTGACAAGTCGGCGGGCCAATGGACCACCCGGACAAGCCGGGTGGTGACAAGGGATGGGTTGGGTGATGATGTTTGTGTCGTGTAGTGTGCAAGCCGGATTGACGGTATCTTGAGCGATTGACGGCGCTGACGGAAACGGGCGCCGGGGCGTGCCGCGCGGCCAGAGGTGAGAATGAGTGATTGTGCGTATCGACGCCCCGTCCGGCGCGGTCTTGCCCTGGTCGGGCTTATGCTGGTGCTTGCGGCGTGCGCCCAGGCGCGGCCGGAGACCGGCGCGCTGATCGCCAGCCACGATCCGGCGCCCGACGCCAGCCTCCACACCATCCATATCGCCACCACCCGCGCCCCGAACGCGGAAGCCGGCACGCTTTTCTCCGGCGAGCGCGGCGCGCAGACCGGCTTTGCCCGGGTCGCCGTCTCGGTGCCGGCGGCGCACGAGCCGGGCGAGATCGAATGGCCCAGGCGCCCACCGGGCGACCCGGCCAAGCATTTCGTCACCCGCGACGGCGGCGTGCTTTCCGGCGAGGCCGAGTTCACCGCCGGGCTCAAGGCGGCGCTGGCGGCCCGGCCGACGGGCGACCGCGACGTGCTCGTCTTTGTCCACGGCTACAACACGCTCTTTGCCGAGGGCGTCTACCGCTATGTCCAGATCGTCAACGATTCCGGCTTTGCCGGCGTGCCGGTGCTTTTCACCTGGGCCTCGCGCGGCCGCGTCGTCGACTATGTCTATGACCGCGACAGCGCCACGGCGGCGCGCGACGCGCTGGAGCGGACGCTCGAAGTGGCGGCGGCAAGCGGCGCAACCCGCGTGCACATCCTCGCCCATTCGATGGGCAACTGGCTGACCGTGGAGGCGCTGCGTCAGGCGCGGATCGCCGGCAACCGCGATTTCGGCGGCCGGCTCGGCGAAGTCGTGCTGGCCTCGCCCGACATCGACGTCGACGTGTTCAAGACCCAGATGCGCCGGCTCGGCCGGCCGGAGCGGCCGTTCAACGTGCTCGTCTCCAAGGACGACCGGGCGCTGCAGATGGCGGGCAGGATCGGCGGCGGCAAGCCGCGGGTCGGCGCCTACGAGAACGACGCGGAGCTCGCCGCGCTCGGCGTCAACGTCATCGACCTGACCCGGATCGATTCCGGCGACAAGCTGAACCACGCCAAATTTGCCCAGGCGCCGGAGATCGTCCGCCTCCTCGGCGGCCGCCTCCGCGAGGGCGACCGGCTGGCGGTTAAAGAGCGGCCGGACCTTGGCCGCAGCCTGGAGAATTTCGGCCGCAGCCTCGGCGGCGTCGTCGGCGCCACGGCGGATGTTATCGTGACGACACCCGCGGCGGTTTTGAGTGGCGGGGGGTAGGGGGATTGAAAACCGAAATGCTACGTTCGTAGATAGGGCTGTAAAGTGGTTCTTTTTGGCTTTTTTGAGTTTACACCCTATGATCGCAGAAATAATATGCTACTCTTCCCTTGCACATGGCCGTTCGGCATTATGTTTGGTTTGGTTCTAACGATAACTGGGAATTATGCTCGATTACTGGGATCTTATTGATGCACGTCCTTTAATTGAGAAAATCACCGTCGGTCTCCGCGGGACTAAACCGACTAACTATGCTTTATCCGGCCCTCCCGGCTGCGGTAAAACAACACTTGCACAATCCATCGGTAAAGCTTGGGAAAGCGATGGCGGGGTTGCCATTTATGCTCAAGGTGATTGGGTTATGGGCGATCGCGCTTACTTCCCATTTGAATCCGCAACAACGCGCCTTGACGTTGCGTCAGTTGCCGTTGGCGCTGTCATGTCGGTAGTCGCAAAGGCTGTAGATGTCGCTGCAGGTACCGGCGGCATTACTTCGGGTCTCCTCGGCATCCTAACTTCAAGAACGCATTCGATACTTCTTTCCAACAATCCATTCTACAACAGGGAGGAACTTTCAATTGTAGGTAAACTTGATGTCATGGCGAGGAAAAAACCCATTCTTATAATCGCCGACAATTTACACTGGTGGGACCGTAAATCTTTGCTTCTTCTCAATAAAATTGTAGGCGTGAAAACCGCCACCACCACTAGTAAAAAGAGCATAGGCATTCGGATAATAGGAATATTTACGCCTACCCCATTTCAACATCCAATCAGCTATGAAGCTTTTGAAGATATCAGGACATCTCTCTTTCAAGAGGAACTTAAATTAGCAGGCGTATCTCAAAGCAATATTCAAGACTGCCTAAAATTCTTTGGCATAAATAGGAAACTAAACTCTTCTCAAATGTTAAAAATATGGGAAACCTGTCAATCAAACGTCGTCTTAATAAAGATGTTATCGGCCGCGTTGGCGCGAGGAGGCGCAAAAAAAATAGAGACGATTTTGAACGATCTAACACCCGATATTATCTATTATCGAGTAGTAAAAAATGCACCTGGTGGCGCGGAATTTATGGACGTACTTTCTAGCGCGTCCGTGCTTGGGAACAATTTCGGTATTGACGAAGTTGCTTGTGTATCTGAAACTCCCAAAGACATAATCGCTAAAGCACTGCAGTGGTCAAAATCATTGGGTTTTATAAAACGAATTGATAACCAATATTTCTTCACACATGATACCTTTAAACAGTATTTTTTCAATAAAGCGGAAAATGATTTCTCTTACCTTTACGATAAGTTATTGATCTGTTATAAAAAATATCGACCAGGGGACTATGCCCTGCGCGCGTTTTGCGCGAAGAAAGCGGGGAATTTGAATGAAATGTGTTTTCTATATTTTTGCGCAATTATAAAAGAAATACGATTAGGTGCTTCGTACGATAGTATACTTTCCCTAAGTATAAACGGAAACACTTCTGTTAAGGTAAATCAATGTTTAGCTGAAGCCGATTTGTTAGCTTTAGTTTATAGAATAGACGAATGTTATCAACTTATACGAAAAAATAACTTTTCGACCGCGCTTCGCAATGTTCCGAGTTTTCCGAAAAATATTTCATTGGCGGTTTCACTTGAGCTCGAATATATTACTGCACTTTGTTTGCTATCGACGCGTTCGGATATCGATCGAAAGTCTGCAATTGAATTGCTGAGAAACACTAACTACATGCTCGAATATGAGCCAGAAATCGTATTACGATTAAAGGTATTGGAATTATATGCCGAATCTCTAGAACAAAATGGAAAACCGGAGGTTATTTTCCGTGATATTGAAAATTTTGCGATAAACAATATGGAGGTTATGCCGGAAATATGGGAAGAGTACCACGTACTACTTCGGCTTGCTCCCGCTTACTATGATCGTATGATTGCAATTCGAAAGATAAGAGAGGCTGTTGACTACTTTGCCCCGCGTAATTCATCACCGCCGAAAAGAATTGATGAATACTACAAATCGCTAAATAATTTAGGTTCAAATTTAGTTGCAACCGGTGAATTCGGTGAAGCGAACGACGTCCTCAAAAGAGCAACTGATTTGAGAGACAAATATCCAGGGTTCAGATTCCCACAAGAATATTATGTAGATAATAATTTGTTGATTTGCGCTGCTTATGATAGAAAAATCGATAAATTCCAAGCTCTTCGAAAATTTATTGATATTTTGGACAGAGGTGAATTTGATGACATATACGTATGCAACGTAATTTCGTTGGCGACATATTGTGGAAAATTTGATTTAGCTAAATCACTACTTAGTAAATTAGATCATTATTTAAAGCGTAATAACTCAAATGAAGTATTTATTATCTATTTATATGAAATGGCCAAAATATGTTTAGATTTTCATTCAAAAAAGAACAAAGACTGTATAAGGCAGTGGCGCGAACTTTCTGATCTTGCGGGAAAAATTCCCTATAAATCTGGTTATTTTTTTGAGACACGTCATAATCTCATTGAAATGGCCTTCACCAGAGTGGAGGCGGGCAATCTTGAAGCTTGGCAGGTATACTTACGCAACGATAAGGTTATTGAAGATTCACATCTCGATTTTTACTATAGAAATGGGTTTTTCATGACGGTTATTGAATACTGGAGGCATTCTTGATTAAATTAGGCCTTTTTCTATTAGATTGCAAGAAAGTATAGTTGGTATTATATCGTTATTACTTAACCCGGACGCAACTAAAGATCTGCTGGTCGCGTGGTACTCGGAAAGGCTGGGAACTTCTGCGACGTCGAATAGAAAAAATCGCCCCGTATTCGTTAATCTGAAATCAAATCGTCCGAGGCCAGATAACCCGATTAATTCAAAAGCACGGCCCGCCACATCAAGCATTCTATCGGAAATGTGCCGATTTTTTGGACGAAATTCTTCAAATTCTACAGCGAAATTGCCGCGATTTTTATTAAACGTTAAGTAATCAAAGCCGTCAAGCATTTTGCCTTCGATACTTAAGAGCACCGGTTTAGACAAAAATATTTTATCGGATTTTATAACAGTTATATAAATTTCTTGACCCGGAATAAATTCTTGTACAATAATTGGCTGATCGAGTGATATGGATTGCGCTTTTAGCCGGAAATCTGCTGACTTTTCGTATTCAAATGTAGAGTGTTCATCAATTCCGAACGCTAATGCTTCGTAGTTTAGCTTAGCGATCACTAACTGCCCAAGATGCGGATGCTCGTCGCCGACCCAACCTTTGTGGGCATCATATAACCATGTTTGGGGCACTGGAACGCCAAGCGCACCAAGCAATATCGAAAAATTATATTTGTTCCATACAATTGCACGGGCGGATGAAGGTGAATTCATAATTGGTAGTTGATATTTTTCGCAAAAAGCGGAAATAAGGCACCGGCTAATTATTCCGCTTCCGCTTAGACCATTTTGATACACGATACGTATACCTTCAGATACGTTATATTTTTTTTGGTTGAGTATTTCCTTCATGAATATCTCATCGGAATCGAACAAATATACTTTTGCGCCGAATTCTTGAATTCGTCTAATAATCAAGTCAATTTTTTCATCGCTTGATGCCCGCTCTCTGAGTTTTAATCGAATGTTTGATTCGCTTTTAGAGATATGTTGTTTGCGATTTGCTATAAAAAGGACCGCGATTTCTGCGGCTCGTTTTCGGCAATAGTCCAGCAAATTGTTGATATAAGGGATATTATTCTCTAGGCGTTCGTACCGCATAATTCCCAGTTATGCGCACTCAGAACCCCAGCCTCCCCAAGGCATCCGCCCCTTCGATCGCTGCGCGGAGAGAGCGGTCGGTGACGTGGGTGTAAATCTCGGTCGTGGCGATGCTCGAATGGCCGAGCAGGCGCTGGACGAAGCGGATGTCGACGCCTTCCTCGATCAGCGTGGTTGCGGCCGTGTGCCGAAACCGGTGCGGGGTGAGCGGCGGCTCGATGCCGAGCTCTTTTGACAGGCGTTTGAGGCGCAGGCGGAAGGCCTGGGGGGTCAGCGGGTGGCCATTGCGGTTGACGAACAGGCGGTCGCCGGGGCCGCCCGCGCGATCGTCGCGATAGTGGCAGAGACGTCCGGCAAGGCCGGCATTGCCGATATAGACGGTGCGCTCGCGGCTGCCCTTGCCGTGGATGCGGATGCTGCTTCCGTCGGGCGCCATGTCGGCACGGCGGATCGCCGCCATTTCGCCGACCCTTATGCCGGTCGCGACCAGAAGCGCGATGACCAGCGCTGTGGTCGGATCGATGGATGCATTTTCAAGGCGGACGCGGTCTGGTCGCCGGGCCGGCGCGGTCGCGCGAGCGATGCGATGCAGATGATCGCGGCCGATGGCGCGGGGCAGGCGGCGCGGGATCTTCAGTTGCAGGTCGATGTCGCGGAACGGCGAGGCGGCACTGTGCCCGTCCTTCTCCAGCCAGCGGCAGAACACGCGCAGGCAGGCGATGCGGCGGCGCACGGTCGCCGGCGCGTGGCCGCGAACCTCGCGCAGATGCTGAACGAAATCGGTGATGTTCTCCGGGATGAGGGGTAGCGCAATATCGTGCGCCGCCGCATGGGTGGCGAACGCGTCGAGATCCTGAACATAAGCAGAGATTGTGTTTTCGGACAGCCCTCTCGTATTTCGACAATGTCTTATAAAGAGGTGTATGAGATCACCCCAGGAATATTGCCGCATGTCTTCGCCCCGTCTTTGCCCGAGACAGAGCTAAATATAGAGTGGTTAAAACAATTGTACTTCAAGAACGATTTATATATTACAAAATACTTTAAGAATTCGACAGTTCGACCTGGAATAGCGAATTGCGCGGAAAGATATGTAGGGCTCTGCCAAATTCGGCTTTTGCGCGCATCTTCTGGTCCGATGGCGGTTAGTCCTGACGACGGGGATTGCTGCGGCGCTTGTCAGCGGCTCGCAACTGCGGCGGAAGACGACGCCCTCCCTGACCCTCTCCCACAAGGGGGTAGGGAATGTTTGCGGCAAGCTCGGCACAACTCCCCTCCCCCTTGTGGGGAGGGGTTGGGGGTGGGGGTCGAAAGAAAAGGAAAACAGCAGCTTCGGATGATTATCGCATTTTCGGCTCACCCCCACCCGGCCGGCGCTGACGCGCCGTCCACCCTCCCCGCAAGGGGGAGGGTTGCGCGGGCCGACGCCGTCGCGTTTCCCTTACCGTTAGGGACTGAGTTGACGACGGTGGAGCCTAACCGCCCCCTAAACCACCCCGACCGTCTTCAGCCGCGCCCTGGCGTGGATCTCGTTCTGACTCATCACCACGGTCTGGGCGCGGAAGCGTTCGACGATCGAGCGCACGAAGGGCCGCGCCGTCGGGCTCGTCAGGAGCACCGGGATCTCGCCCTCGCGGGCGGCCGCCTCGAAGCGGTCGCGGACGGCCTGGATGAATTCCTGCAGCTTTGACGGTGCCATCGCCAGATGGCGCTCGTCGCCGTCGCCGACAATGGCGTCGAGGAAGGCCTGCTCCCATTGCGGCGACAGCGTGACGAGCGGCAGATAGCCCTCCGGCGACTGGTTGGCGGCGCAGATCTGGCGGGCCAGACGCGAGCGCACGTGCTCGGTGATCGCCTGGGGCGAGCGGGCGTAGGTGACGGCTTCCGCAATGCCTTCAAGGATCGCCGGCATGTCGCGGATCGAGATGCGCTCGGCGAGCAGGCCCTGCAGCACGCGCTGGATGCCGGAGACGGAGATCTGCGCCGGCACAAGGTCCTCGACCAGCTTCTGCTCGTCCTTCGGCAGCTCCTTCAGGAGCTTCTGCACCTCGCCATAGGACAGCAGGTCGGCCATGTTGGCCTTGATCACTTCGGTCAGGTGTGTGGAGATCACGGTCGAGGGATCGACCACCGTGTAGCCCTTCAGCTCGGCCTCGTCGCGCAAAGGACCCTCGATCCAGGTCGCCGGCAGGCCGAAGGTCGGCTCGGTGGTGTGGATGCCGGGCAGGTCGATCTGGTTGCCGGCCGGGTCCATGACCATGAACTGGCCGGCATAGACGGTGCCCTGGCCGGCATCGACCTCCTTGACCTTGACCAGATAGGCGTTGCCGTCGATCTGGATGTTGTCGAGCAGGCGGACGGCGGGCATGAGGAAGCCGAGTTCGCCGGCGAGCTGGCGCCGGAGCGCCTTGATTTGCTCGGTCAGCCGGTCGGGGCCTTCGCTGTTGTTGATCAGCGGCAGCAGCGAATAGCCGAGCTCGATGCGCAGCTCGTCCATCTTCATCACCGACGAGATCGGCTCCTCGGCGGGTTCCTCGGACAGAGATTCCGCGGCCTCGGCGGCGGCGCTCCGGGCCGCCTCGATGCGCCGGTTCTTCTCCACGAACCAGGCGATGAAGCCGGTGGTGCCGGCCAGCGCCAGGAAGGGCAGCATCGGCATGCCGGGCAGCACCGACATGATGATCATGACCACGGCCGACATGCCGAGCGCTTTCGGATAGCCGGAAAGCTGGGCGACGAGCGCCTTGTCGGCGGCGCCCGTCACCCCGGCCTTCGACACCAGCAGGCCGGCGGCGGTGGAGACGATCAGGGCCGGGATCTGGCTGACCAGGCCGTCGCCGACGGTGAGCTGGATATAGGATTGCGAGGCCTCATTCAGTGAGAGATCCTGCTGGGCGACGCCGATGATGATGCCGCCGATGACGTTGATGAAGGTGATCAGGATGCCGGCGATGGCATCGCCGCGGACGAATTTGGAGGCGCCGTCCATGGCGCCGAAGAACGCCGATTCATCCTCCAAAACCTTGCGCCGCCGCCGCGCCTCGGTCTCGTCGATGAGGCCGGAGGAGAGATCGGCGTCGATCGCCATCTGCTTGCCGGGCATGGCGTCCAAGGTGAAGCGCGCGGCGACCTCGGCGATGCGGCCGGAACCCTTCGTAATGACGACGAAATTGACGATGACCAGGATGGCGAAGACGATGATGCCGATGACGAAATTGCCGCGCATGACGAAATTGCCGAACGCCTCGATGACGTGGCCGGCGGCGGCCGGCCCCTCATGGCCGTAAGCCAGGATGAGGCGGGTCGAGGCGAGGTTCAGCGCCAGCCGCAGCATGGTGGCGATCAACAGCACGGTGGGGAAAGCGGAGAATTCCAGCGGCCCGTGGATGAACAGCGCCGTCATCAGGATCAGCACGGAAAAGACGATCGAAAACGCCAGGAAGACGTCGAGCATCATCGCCGGCATCGGCATGATGAGCACGACCAGAATGGTCATGATGCCGATGGCGAGCGCGATGTCGCCGCGGCGGGCGAGCGCGACGATGGTGCCGATGTCGAAGAAGCCGGCGCCGGCGGCCTTTGCGGCCCGGTCGCGGTCGCCTGCGGTGGTGTCTGTCATCTGGCGGTTCTGCCTCGATCGCCTCATTGTCGCCGCGCGGGGGTGCCGGCGGAGTTCGCGCTACTGGGCAGAATTTGCCGGGTGTATGGTTAGCGGCGGGTTAACGGCGTGCCGTTTCCGCCGCCGAGCCGGGCGATGGCGCAGGCAAGCGCTATCGGCCGCGGTAGACGCCGGCTTGGGTCAGGGCCACTCGCGCACGTCGACAAAGCGCCCGGCGATCGCCGCTGCCGCCGCCATCGTAGGTGAGACCAGATGCGTGCGGCCCTTGAAGCCCTGGCGGCCCTCGAAATTGCGGTTCGAGGTCGAGGCGCAGCGCTCGCCCGGCGCGAGCTTGTCGGCGTTCATCGCCAGGCACATGGAGCAGCCCGGCTCGCGCCAGTCGAAGCCGGCGGCGCGGAACACCTGGTCGAGCCCTTCTGACTCAGCCTCAGCCTTGACGAGGCCCGAGCCCGGGACGACCATGGCGTTGACGCGGTCGTGCACGCGCCTGCCGTCAATCATCGCGGCTGCGGCGCGCAAATCCTCGATGCGGCCATTGGTGCACGAGCCGATGAAGACGCGATCGATTTCGATATCGGTGATCTTCGTGCCGGCGGTCAGCCCCATATAGTCGAGGGAACGTTTGATCGCGGCGGATTTGGCGGCGTCACGGCCGTCCTCGGGCGCAGGCACGGTGCCGGAGATCGAGACGACGTCCTCCGGCGAGGTGCCCCAGGTGACGATCGGCGGCAGATCGGCGGCGTCGAGCCGGATCGTTGCGTCGAACGCGGCATCGTCGTCGCTGCGCAGGCCGCGCCAGGTGCGCAGCGCGTGCTCGAACGCTGCGCCCTTGGGCGATTGCGGCCGGTCCCGCAGATAGTCGAAGGTCTTGTCGTCGGGGGCGATCAGGCCGGCGCGGGCGCCGGCCTCGATCGTCATGTTGCAGACCGTCATGCGGCCTTCCATGGTGAGCGCTTCGATCGCTGCGCCGCAATATTCGATGACATGGCCGGTGCCGCCGGCGGTGCCGATCTCGCCGATAACTGCGAGCACGATGTCCTTGGCGGTGACGCCGTCGGGCGCGGCGCCGTCGACGACGACGCGCATGTTCTTCGCCTTTTTCTGGATCAGCGTCTGGGTGGCGAGCACATGTTCCACCTCCGAGGTGCCGATGCCGTGGGCAAGCGCGCCGAAGGCGCCGTGGGTCGAGGTGTGGCTGTCGCCGCAGACGATGGTGGTGCCGGGCAGGGTAAAGCCCTGTTCGGGGCCGACGATGTGGACGATGCCCTGGCGCGGGTCCATTTCGTCGTAATAGCTGATGCCGAATTCGGCGGCGTTTTTCGCGAGCGTCTCCACCTGCAGCGCCGATTCCGGGTCGTCGATGCCCTTTGAGCGGTCGGTGGTGGGCACGTTGTGGTCGACGACGGCGAGCGTTTTTTCCGGCGCCCGGACCTTGCGCCCGGCCAGGCGCAGACCCTCGAAAGCCTGCGGGCTCGTCACCTCATGCACCAGGTGCCGGTCGATATAGAGGAGGCAGGTGCCGTCCTCGGCCTCGTCGACCAGATGATCGTCCCAGATCTTGTCGTAAAGGGTTTTCGGCGCGGGCATTGACGCTCTCCATTGTCGCTTACGCGAAGGCAAGTCTTTACGAGAGCCGGCAAAGGCGGGTCAAGACGGTGCTGAGTTTGGAATTGATGCCGCGCCGCCAAAACAACAGTCGGCCAACCGTTCAGGCGACACGCAAGGCGTCTTCGACCGTCTTCGGTGCCTTGGCGATCACCATCAGATAAGCGCGTGCATGACCTGACGGCACCCGGCGTCCCTGCTCCCAGTCCCTTATCGTGGCAAGGGCGAAACCGAACCGCTCGGCAAAGGCCGACTGCGAAAGGGTCAACCGTTTGCGAATGGCCTTAACGTCGATCTCGTCTGGAATGTGAACGCCATAGTCCACTGCGGGCGCCTTGCCGGCTGCAAAAGCGATGGCGTCCTCCAACCCTTCGGCAATCTTGTCATGGACGTCTTTGATCATCCTCAAAGTCTGCTTTTCTTCCGGTAGTTATCCACCAGGGTTTTGGTCAATGCGCGCAGGCTGTTTCGTTCATTCTGTGTAAGGTCGACGCGCTGCCCTTTTGCGAAAATGGTGATCAGAAAAACCGGCATGTCCTCCGCCGAATAAAACGTAATGACCCGGTAGCCGCCGCTTTTGCCCTTGCCCTTACCGGCGAAGCGCAACTTACGGGTGCCGCCGGTGCCCGGGATTAATTGGCCCGCATCGGGCGTTTTCGCCAGAATATCAACAATGGCTGCCCGTTCCTTTGCGTCGACGTCGGCGTCTTTGGCATGACGGAGATAGGCAGGCGTTTCAACGACCGTATGCACCGGACCACTCTACGGCAAAGCCGTATCCTTGCCAAGGTGAAACAGCCGCATGTGCAGCCGGCCGCCGCTTAATCGGAATAGCGCTGGCAGATGGTGCCGGGATCTATGCGCCGGACTTCTCAGCCGTATCGGCCTCGCCGTTCGCCGCCTCGGCTTCCGCCGCGGCGGCTTCAGCGGCGGCAGCCTCGGCGGCCGCCTTTTCGGCAGCCGCCGCCTCACGGGCCGCCTTCTTTTCCGCCTCGACCGCGGCCTTGGCGTCGGCCACCGCCTTGCGGTCGGCGTCGTTCAGCTTGCGGGTGCGGACATTGGTCGCCTCGGAGATGCGGGCCGACTTGCCGCGGCGATCGCGTAAGTAATAGAGCTTTGCCCGGCGCACCTTGCCGCGGCGCACCACGTCGATGGAATCGATCATTGGCGAGTGTATCGGGAAGACGCGCTCGACGCCCTCGCCGTAGGAAATCTTGCGCACCGTGAAGCTTTCGTTGAGGCCGCCGCCGCTGCGGGCGATGCAGACGCCTTCATAGGCCTGGACGCGGGTGCGGGTGCCTTCAGTCACCTTGACGTTGACGCGGACGGTGTCGCCCGGCGAAAACGTCGGTACCGGGCGCTTGGCGGCGAGTTCGGCGGCGTGCTCGTGTTCGAGCTCTTCGATGATGTTCATGGCATCGGCCCTTCAACTGACGGCAAAACACGCGACGCCGATGCCGAGGTCTGCCCCGCCACGGGTCTCGCGTGAGTTTTGTCAAAAAAACGTGCGCGTTCCTAACCGATCTTTTCGGCTTTGTCGATGCCTAGATCATCGACGCGGAGCAAACGGTAAAAACAAACGATACAGCGCTCACGCTCCCGCCACGCGGGCCTCGCCATGGGCCGGCACGTCGAGGCCCTCGTCGGTGTACTGGTTGAGCTTGTTGCGCAGCGTGCGGATCGAAATGCCGAGGATCTTGGCGGCGTGGGTGCGGTTGCCGAGGCAATGGTCGAGGGTGTCGAGAATGAGGTCGCGCTCGACCTCGGCGACGGTGAGGCCGACCAGATTGCGGGTGACGGCTTCGGCCGTCATCGCCGCCTGGGCGGCCGGGCCGGCGGCATCGGCGGGGCCGAGCGAACCGCCGTCGGGCGCGCGGATGGCATCGACGTCGATCTCCTCGCCCTGGGCCAGCAGCACGGCGCGGTGAATGGTGTTCTCCAGTTCGCGGACATTGCCGGGCCAGCGCGCCGCGACCAGCCGGCGGCGCGCTTCAGGGCTCAGCTTGCGCTGCGGCAGGCCGTTGGCCTCGGCGTATTTGGCGGCGAAATGGGCGCCGAGCTCGAGGATGTCGGCGGGCCGGTCGCGCAAGGCCGGCAGGGCGAGATTGACCACGTTCAGCCGGTAGAGCAGGTCTTCGCGGAAGCGCCCGGCCTTGACCTCGTCGCCGAGATTGCGGTTCGAGGTGGCGACGATGCGGATGTCGACCGGCACCGGCCGCGCGCCGCCGACCCGGTCGATCACCCGCTCCTGCAGCGCCCGCAACAGCTTGGCCTGAAGGCGCACGTCCATCTCGCTGATCTCGTCGAGCAGCAGGGTGCCGCCGCTGGCTTCCTCGAACTTGCCGATACGGCGGGCGATCGCGCCGGTAAAGGCGCCCTTTTCGTGGCCGAACAGCTCCGATTCCAGCAGGTTTTCCGGGATCGCGGCGCAGTTGACCGAGATGAACGGCTTGTCGGCGCGGTTCGATTTGCGATGGACGTGGCGGGCGAGCACCTCCTTGCCGGTGCCGCTCTCGCCGGTGATCAGGATCGAGGCCTCCGACGGCGCCACCTGGTCGGCAAGCTGGACGATTCGGGCCATGGCGTCGTCGCGGTAGATGAGGTCGAGCGCGTCCTCGGCGACCGCGGAAAGCACGGCGGCGATCAGCTCCGGGTCCGGCGGCAGGGGGATGTATTCCTTGGCGCCGGCGCGGATCGCGGCGACCGCGGCGCGGGCGTCGCTGTCGATGCCGCAGGCGACGATCGGCACATGGATCAGCTCCTGGCCGAGGCGGGCGACCAGATCGGCGATATCGAGGCTGACATCGACCATCAGGAGGTCGGCGCCGCGGCCCGAGCGCAGCACTTTCATGGCGCCGTCGATGGCTTCGGTCTGGGTCACGGTGGCGCCGCGGTCCATGGCGATCTTGGTCGCCGCGGAAAGCTGGCCGTGCAGTGAGCCTACGATTAAGAGCCGCATTTCGAGTTACCTTCCCTCATCTCTTCCGCACCGTTCAGCGCTCCGCCTTGATGATCTCGGTCATGGTGACGCCGAGCTTCTCTTCGACGAGAACGACTTCGCCGCGGGCGACGAGCCGGTCGTTGACGTAGATATCGATCGCCTCGCCGACCTTGCGGTCGAGTTCGAGCACCGATCCGGTGCCGATTTTCAGAAGTTCGCTGACCTGCATGCGCGAACGGCCGAGCACCGCCGAAACCCGGACCGGAACGTCGAACAGATATTCAAGGTCCGCAGCCGAGCGGGCCTGGCCTGCCTCGTCGGCCGGATCGGCGCGCGGCTGGGTATCGTGCTCGTCGAGCGACAGCGCCGTGTCGGCCGGATCGGCGGCATCGGCTTCCGGCGCGATGGCGGTTTCGGTTTCGGTCTCGTCGGTCATGTCGTTTCTCCGCCTGACGGCGCGTTGTCGGGCTCACGGGTTTCGGCGGCGGCCGTTGCGGCGTCCCGGTTTTCGGTTGCCGCCGTGCTGCGGGCGGCGAGATAACGCTCGATGATGGCGTCCACCTGCCGGTCGATCGCCGTCCGGGAGCGGTCGATGCCGCCATCGGCCCACTCGATGCGGCAATCGCCGGCCGCCAGATCGTCCTCGGCGAGCAGAACCAGCCGGCCCTCGAAGCCCTTCTCCAAGGCGAGCCTGTCGGTCACCTCGCGCAGCGCGTCGATCTGGCCGGTGCCTGCGCGCACCACGAGATGGGGCGTCCGGCGCAGCGGACCGAGGCACGCGCCGAGAAGGGTCTCGATTTCGGCGAGCGGCTCGCGCGCGATCAGCGCTGCGGCAAGCTTGCGGGCGACGGTCACGGCCAGCTCGATCGCCTCGGCGTCACGGCGGCGCTGTTCGCCGTCGAGCGCGGCCAGGACCGCAGCCGCCGCGTCGGCGAGGCGTTCGGCTTCACCGGCGAGCGCTTGCGCCGACGTCGCCTCGACGCCGCTTCGGCCCTGTTCGATTCCGCGCTGCACGCCGCGCGCTTCCGCCGCGGCGATGGCGGCCAGATGCTCGGTCGGATCGACCATCGGCGGCCTGTCGGCGGCCGCCTCCGCGCCGCCGGGCTTGGCGAAGTCGACGTCGAACATGAAGCGTGCCGGTCCGGTCACGCCCGCCTTCGTTATCTTCTTTTCGTTCGCCGCGCTCATCATCAGTAGACCAGTTCATCCTCGCCCTTGTTCTTGTTGATCAGGATTTCGCCGCGCGCGGCGAGGTCCTTTGCGGTGTTGACCAGCAGCGACTGGGCCTCGTCGACATCGCTGAGGCGCACCGGACCGAGCGCCTCCATGTCGTCGGCAAGCAGCTTGCCGGCGCGCTGCGAAATGTTCTGGAAGAAGAACTCGCGAATGGATTCGGCAGCGCCCTTGAGCGCCACCGCCAGCCGATCCTTCTCGACGTGGCGCAGCAAGGTCTGGGCGCTTGCCGGATCGAGGCGGGCGAGGTCTTCGAAGGTGAACATCAGCGACTTGATGCGCTCGGCCGCGTCCGGGTTGCCCTCCTCCAGCGAGGTCAGGAACCGCGTCTCGGTCTGACGGTCGAAGCTGTTGAAGATTTCGGCCATCTGCTCGTGGGCGTCGCGGCGCTGGGTGTGGGAGAGGTTGGACATGAACTCGACGCGCAGCGTCTGCTCGACCTTCTCCAGGATTTCCTTCTGCACCGGCTCCATCCGCAGCATGCGGTTGACCACCTCCAGGGCGAAGTCTTCCGGCAGGGTGGCCAGCACCCGCGCCGCGTGATCGGGATGAATCTTGGACAGCACCAGCGAAACGGTCTGCGGATATTCGTTCTTCAGATAATTGGCGAGGATCTGCTCCTGCACGTTGGAGAGCTTCTCCCACATGTTGCGCCCGGCGGGCCCGCGGATTTCCTCCATGATCATTCTGACGCGTTCTTCCGGCAGAAAGGAGAGCAGCAGCCTTTCCGTCGATTCATAGCCGCCGGTCACCGGCCCCGATGTGGACATCCTGGTGACGAACTCGACGAAGACATCGTCGAGCATTTTCGGCGTCACCGGCCCGAGCCGCGACATGGCGATCGAGATTTCGCGCACTTCGAGTTCATCGAGCTCTTTCCAGATCGGTTCGCCGTGCTTTTCCCCGAGCGCCAGCAGCAGCAACGCCGCCCGCTCGATGCCGTGCAGCGCACGCGCCTCGGCATTGAGGCTCGTCAACTCGGCGGGCGCGACGGGGTTCAACTGATTCATGGCGGCGACATTCACGCTCAGGCGGCCTGGTTCATCCAGGCGCGGACGATGGCGACGGCTTCCGAAGGATTGTGTTCGACAAGGGTGCCGACGCGGCTGATCGAATTGGCCTGCACCGATCCGGCCGCCTGGGCGGCGTCGAGCGCCTCAGAATGGACTTCCGGGTCAGCCGCCGGGGCGGGAAGCTGGGCGGCATGGGCGGTTTCGGACGTCAGGGCCGGAACCGCCCCGTCCTCAGGCCGGGCGACGGGTTGCCCGACGTCTTCCGGGGCAAGCACGCGTTTCAACAGCGGCCGGACGACGAAGAACAGCACGGTCAGCGTCAACAGGGCGATGACGGCCAGTTCGATGAAGTAGAGATAGTCCTGCTTGTTGAGTTCGATGAAGGAGCCCGGCTCGGCCGCAATTTCGGTCGGCGGTCCTTCGGCGAATTGCAGATTGACCACCTCGACCTGGTCGCCGCGGCCCTGATCGTAGCCGATCGCCGAGCGCACCAGGGCGGCGATCTGGTCGATCTGCTCCTGCGGCCGCGGCGCGTAGGCGATGTCGCCATTGGCGCCCTTGTTGTAAAGGCCGTCGACGAGAACGGCGACCGAAAGCCGCTTGATCTGGCCGGCCTCGGTGATCTCGGTCTTGGTCGTCCGGGAAATCTCGTAGTTGACGGTTTCCTCTTCCGCCGAGGAGGCCTCGCGGACCGACTCTTCGCCGCCGGCAGAACCGCCGCCGGGCAGTTGACTGCCGATGGAGACGGCATCGCCGGAGCCGGCCTCGTTGCTCGATGAGTTTTCCGCCCGCGACTGGGTCGAGCGCACGACCTGGCTTTCCGGATCGAACACGTCGGCGGTCTGGGTGACGCGGTTGAAGTCGAGCTCGGCGGCGACCTGAACCCGGGTCCGTCCGGGACCGACCACCTGGCCGACGATATCCTCGATCTGCTGACGCATCTGCCGTTCGAGCGCGGTCCGCTGCTCCATGATCCGCGAGCCGACGGCGCCGACGCCGTCTTCGTCATTGCCGGTGGCCAGCAGCCGGCCGGTTTCGTCGACGATGGACACGCGGCCCGGTTTCAGGCCCTCGACGGCCGAGGCGACGAGGTGCTGGACCGCGCGGATCTGGTTCGATTCGAGCGCGCCGCGCACCTTGAGCACGATCGAGGCGGACGGCTCGGTGCGCTCGCGGCGGAAGAGTTCCCGTTCGGGCAGCACCAGGTGGACGCGGGCGGAGGAAACGCGATCGATGGTGCGGATGGTGCGGGCGAGCTCGCCTTCCAGCGCGCGCACATGATTGATGTTCTGAACAAAGCTGGTGGTGCCGAACGAGCTCGACTTGTCGAAGATCTCGTAGCCGACGCTGCCGCCGGTCGGCAGGCCGTCCTCGGCGAGCCGCATGCGCAGCCGCAGCACATCGTCGCGCGCCACCAGGATCGTCGCGCCATTGCTCCTGACCTCGTGGCTCACATCCATCGATTCGAGCTGGCGGATGATCGCCGCGGAATCATCGAAGGCGAGGTCGGTATAGAGCGGCGTCATCGGCGGCTCTGACAGCCGCAGGATGATGAAGGCGAAAAACCCGACCAGGATGGCCGAGACGGCGCCCATGGCGCCGAGCCGGGCCGGGCCGATTCGCTGCAGAAACTCCAAAAGACCGTTCACGAGTGGCAACCGTAATCACTGGATAAGACCGCGGGGGTGTTGCGGCCGATTTCCGCAATCCGCCGCAGCGCTGGTTAAGAATTTCCCCGTGCAGGGTAAAAAAGTCCTTAACCGCAGGCGCCGGAGTGCCCCGGTTTTCGCATTTTGCACGGCGCGGGCGCCGAAACGCCGGTTTTTCCCGGCAGATTTTGCCGGGTGCGTTAAATCTTTTGCGTTGGAGCGCTGTCGGCCAGCGGGGCGGGCGGATGTCCCGGTGCGTGAATTTCCACGCTGCTGCCCGGCTTGAGTGGTTGCTGTAGTTCATCTCAACTCTCTCCATCGTCATTGCCCGCTTCATTCATGCGGGCAATCCAATGGCCTTTCGGTATCCAGAAGCGCTTGAATGTCTTCACCAATGCGTTGGCAAGTCGACAGGCCAATGGACCACCCGGACAAGCCGGGTGGTGACGACGGAGGGGTTGGGTGGCGGCGTCGTTCACGCAGACGCGGCACACGGCCGACAAGAAAAAGCCGGCCCGAAGGCCGGCTTTCCAATGTCATGTGATGTCCGCAGAGCGAAAAGCGGGATGTCCGCTACTGACGGTACTGCTGGATTCGGGTCGTCCGAAGTCCGGCCAGACCGTGCTGGTCGATCGAGCTCTGCCAGGACAGAAACTCCTCGACGGTCAACGTGTAGCGTTCGCAAGCCTCTTCCAGCGACAGCAATCCGCCACGGACGGCTGCGACGACTTCGGCTTTGCGCCGGATAACCCAGCGCTTGGTGTTCTTTGGTGGTAAATCGGCAATCGTCAGGGGGCTGCCATCCGGCCCAATGACGTACTTTACCCTCGGACGCAACTGTTCGGTCATTTTACTCTCACACTTACACCTGACCCGATCAGCGGAGAGCCTACGATACGGGCTTTAAAATTTGCCTAAACGCCCGGCAAGAAAGAATTAACACCTGCGGGCGCGGCGCCGGTGCGCAACAGGGTACGGCGGGCCACCGCCGGCCGGCGGCTTAAGCCGTGCCGGTCCGGCGCCGCTGCGACCGAAAACGTCAGCAAAGTCGCGGAAGACGCCCCCTTGTCGGGCGCGGATCAGGATCCGGTGATTTAAACGGCGATTGTCTCCACGTTCGACAATTTGACCTTGGTGTCGCCGATCGAGAGGATCGGCTCGGAACCGGAAAGATCGACTTCGGTGACCTTTCCGGTGATTTCGGTGGAGACGGCGACCGACTGGTCGTCGCTGTTGCGGGCATCAACTGTGATCCGGTAGCTGCCGCTCGTGGCGTTCCGGCCGGTGTTCATGCGGCCGTCCCAGGTGTAGGTATAGGTTCCCGCATTGCCGCCGGCGAGCTGCTCCTGGTGGACGATCGCGCCGTGTTCGTCGCGCACCGAAATTGCGATCGTCTCGGTGGCGCCGGCAACGTCGAACGACCAGACGGCCGACCCGTTGGCGAATTGCGTCGTCGAATTGTTCGCGGTCACGGTTTTGTCGAGATAGCCGACGACGGTGGAGGTCGCCTGGTTCTCCAGCGAGGCGACGAGCTTTTCCATATAGTCGTTGGTCTTGATCTGCTGCTCGACCGAGGAGAACTGCACGAGCTCCTGCATGAACTGATTGGCGTCCATCGGCTCCAGCGGATTCTGGTGCTTGAGCTGCGTCGTCAGCAATTGCAGGAACGCATCGAAATTCTCTGCGATGCTGTTGCCGTTGGCATAGCTGTTGCCGGTGCTCGACGCGGAGGTCCCGCTGGACAGCCCGGTAAAAGCGTCGATCGCCATGGTCATTCCTTTCCCTCAAAGGCCCCGAAGGGGGGATTTCGTGCCGGAGCCGATCAGACGACGAGGTCCAGCCCCTGATACGCAATCATGTTGCGGGCGGCGGCGGCGACCGGCGCGGACTCGGTCGGA
>JANQEG010000043.1 GCA_028278505.1 Rhodobiaceae bacterium | reverse complement strand
GGCCATGCCGGCCGCGCCGAGGGCTTTGCCGGCGATGTCGGCAGCATGGACGGGATCGCCGACCTGGTCGCGGAGGTCCGTGCGCGCACCGACCGGCTCGACATCCTCGTCAACAATGCCGGACGGACCTGGGGCGAGCCATTCGATGCGTTTCCCTATTCGGCCTGGGAAAAGGTGATGACCGTCAACGTCGCCGGCGCCTTCACCCTGACCCGTGACCTGCTGCCGCTGATGGTGGCGGCTGCGGGGCCGGACTTTCCGGCGCGCGTCATCAATATCGGCTCGGTGATGGGATCGCGGCCGATCGGCGACGGCGCCTATTCCTATTCTGCCTCGAAGGCGGCGCTGCACCATCTGACGCTGATCCTGGCCAAGGAACTGGCGCCGCGGCGCATCACGGTGAATGCGATCGCGCCCGGCCCGTTCGCCACAAAGATGACGGCGTTTGCGACCGGTGACGAGGAAAGCCGCGACAAGGTGGCGGCCGACGTGCCGTTCGGGCGGCTCGGTCAGGCCGGCGATGTCGGCGGCGTCGCGCTGTTTCTCGCCGGCCGCGGCGGCGCCTACACCACCGGCGCGATCATTCCGCTCGACGGCGGCATCAGCGTCATGACCGGCGCCGACCTTTTTGGCGGCGGGCGGTGACCAGCAACAACCAATCCCGGACAGTCAAGGAGGCGATCGTGGCAATGGATCTCGGAGTATCGGAGCGGGTCAAGCCGCTGATCGAAAGCGTGCGGCTTATGGTGCGCGAGGAGATCATTCCGCTCGACGAGGAGTATCACGCCGAAGTCGGCAAGGCCGGCGACCGCTTCGCGGTGACGGCGCGCCAGACCGAGATCCTCGAAGGGCTGAAGGCGAAGGCGAAGGAACGGGGCTTGTGGAATTTCTGGCTGACCGATTCGGAGCGCGGCTACGGCCTGACCACGGTCGAATACGCCTATCTCGCCGAGGAGATGGGCTGGGCGCGGATCGCCGCCGAGGTTTTCAACTGCAATGCCCCGGACACCGGCAATATGGAGGTGCTGGAGCGCTACGGCTCGGAGGCGCAGAAGGCGCGCTGGCTGAAGCCCCTGCTCGACGGCGAAATTCGCTCCGCCTATCTGATGACCGAGCCGGAGGTCGCCTCCTCGGACGCCACCAACATCTCGCTCGACGCCCGGCGCGACGGCGACGACTGGGTGCTGAACGGCGAGAAATGGTGGGCCTCGGGCGCCGGCGATCCGCGCTGCGCCATCTACATCACCATGTGCAAGACCTCGCCCGACGCCGACCGCCATCATCAGCACTCGCAGATCCTGGTGCCGGCGGACACGAAAGGCGTCGAGGTCGTGCGGCCGATGCAGGTCTTCGGCGACGACAACGCGCCGCACGGACACATGCACATCCGCTTCACCGACGTCCGGGTGCCCGGCGAAAACATGATTCTGGGCGAAGGCCGCGGCTTTGAGATCGCGCAAGGGCGGCTCGGGCCGGGCCGTATACATCACTGTATGCGGGCGATCGGGCAGGCGGAGCAGTCGCTGGAGCTGATGTGCCGGCGGGCGCTCGCTCGCACCGCCTTCGGCCAGCCGCTGGCCCGGCTCGGCGGCAATTACGACATCATTGCGGACGCGCGCATGGAGATCGAGATGGCGCGGCTCTTGTGCCTCAAGGCGGCGTGGATGATGGATACGGCCGGCGTGCGCGAGGCGCAGAGCTGGATCAGCGCCATCAAGGTGGTGGCGCCGAAGATCGCGCTGAAGATCACCGACGACGCGATGCAGATGCATGGCGGCATGGGGATCAGCCAGGACACGCCGCTGGCGCATATGTGGACGCATCTGAGGACGCTGCGCCTGGCCGACGGGCCGGACGCGGTGCACCGCCGGCAGGTGGCGCGCAAGGAACTGAGGAAATACACGAATCAGGCCTCGTGAGCGCGAGTCGTGGTTTTTGTTTTGCGGGGGTTTGCCTGTTGACTGCCGCCGCCGACTCCTGCCCGAGAAGGGCAGGGGAGTATTCGGAGCATGCAGCAACCGTCCCCTCCCCCTTGTGGGGGAGGGACAGGGTGGGTCGAGGAAGATATTCGTGAGCAAAGCGAACGCATTAATTCCAGCGAATAGAACTGATCTTTTTTGTTGGTTTTCAACCCCCACCCCCGACCCCTCCCCGCAAGGGGGAGGGGAGTATTCCGAGCCTGCCGCCAGTTTTCCCTCCCCCCTTGCGGGGGAGGGTTAGGGAGGGGGGTGAGCATCGAATCCTACGGCACGAATTTCCGATAATTGGGTCAATAGGTTATGGGCATTCTTTTCGTCTTCGATTCAAACGCTGAGAGCCGAATTCAGTGAGGGAAGACGTAACCCAGCTCGACGTGGGCGCGGTCGAGGCATACCTCGCCGCCCGGCTCGACGGGTTCCGTGGCCCGCTCAACGCGACCAAGTTCGCGAGCGGCCAGTCGAACCCGACCTTTCTGTTGCGCACGCCGTCCGCCGCTTACGTGCTGCGCCGCAAGCCGCCCGGAAAGCTGCTCAAATCGGCGCATGCGGTCGATCGCGAATTCCGGGTCATGCGGGCGCTTGCCGGCAGCGACGTGCCGGTGCCGCGGCCGCACATTCTGTGCCAGGACGAGAGCGTCATCGGGTCGATGTTCTTCGTCATGGACTATGTCGAGGGCCGGAACTTCCAGGACCCGCGTGTTCCGGAAGTCGACCGCGAAACGCGGGCAGGCGTCTATGACGCCATGAACGCTGTGCTGGCGGCGCTGCATTCGGTCGATGTCGAGGCGGTGGGGCTCGCCGATTTCGGCCGACCGGGCAGCTATTTCGCCCGTCAGGTCGCGCGCTGGAGCGGCCAGTATCGCGCCTCAGAGACGGAAACCATCCCGGCGATGGACGCAGTCATCGCCTGGCTCGACGACAACGTTCCCGCCGATGACGGCCGCGTCGCCCTCGTCCATGGCGACTACCGCATCGACAACATGATCTTCGACGAAAGCGCGCCCCGCGTCATTGCCGTGCTCGACTGGGAGCTGTCGACGCTCGGCCATCCGTTTGCCGATCTCGGCTATCAGTGCATGCAGTGGCGGCTGCCGGTCGGCGACGCCGGCCGCGGGCTCGACGGGGTCGACCGCGCCGCCCTCGGCATTCCGAGCGAGGAGGCCTATGTGGCGCGCTATTGCGAACGGATGGGGATTTCCGGCATCCCGGAATGGACGTTCTGCCTCGCCTTCAGCTTCTTCCGCTTCGCCGCCATCCTGCAGGGGGTGAAGAAGCGGGCGATCGACGGCAACGCCTCCAACCCGGAACGGGGCCTGCAACTCGGCACCATGGTGCCGCTGATCGCGGAAAAGGCGGCCGATCTGATTGCGGAGCGTAGTTGAGCGGATGGGATTCGAAGGCAAGAGCGTGCTGATCACCGGCGCCGGGTCGGGCCTCGGCCGGCAGGCGGCGCTGCGTTTTGCTGAAGAGGGCGCACATCTTGTGCTCGGCGATGTGGCCGAGGCCGGGCTTGCGGAAACCGCCGCCATGGTACGCACTGCCGGCGCCGATTTCCGCGCCTTGCGCTGCGATGTCAACGATGCGGGCGATGCGGCCGCGCTCGTCTCTGCGGCCGTCGAGAGCTTCGGCCGGCTCGACATTGCCGTCAACAATGCCGGCATTCTGCACCGGCTCGCGCGCCTGCCCGATCTCGAAACGGAGGTTTTCGAGCGGGTCATGGCGGTCAATGCCGGCGGCGTCTTTCTCGGCATGAAGCACCAGCTTCCGGTGATGATCGGCCAGCGCGCCGGCGTCATCGTCAATATCGCGTCCGCGGCCGGGCTCGTCGGCGCGCCGCTGATGTCGGCCTATGCGGCCGCAAAGCACGCGGTGATCGGGCTGACGCGGAGCGCGGCCGATGAATGCGCCCGCGCCGGTGTCCGCATCAATGCGCTGTGCCCGTCATTCGCCGCAACGCCGATGCTGGACGACATTGCCGATGAGATGGGCAGCGACGAGGTCGAGGAGCGGCTGACCACGCGCGTCCCGATGCGCCGGTTCGCCCGGCCCGAGGAGGTCGTGGCCGCGCTCCTGTTTCTCGCCAGCGACGACAACAGCTTCATGACCGGCCAGGCCCTGTCGGTCGATGGCGGCCTGACGGCGGTGTGACGGGTGTGCTTCGTGAACCTTCGCTGGTCATGCCCGGACGTGTTCCTGTGCCGTTCGGTCAAAGTGTTCTTGGATGGTTTTGACACCTCCTCCGGCGTCATTGCCCGCTTTATGCGGGCAATCCAATGGCGGTCCGGTATCCAGAAGCGCTTGAATGCCTTCGCCAATGCATTGGCAAGTCGACGGGCCAATGGACCACCCGGATAAACCGGGTGGTGACGAGGGAGGGGTTGGGTGGTGACGAGGGAGGGATTTAAGGCGGTGACGCCGCGGAGAGAGTAAAAACCGCATCTGCCATCCCGTCATTGCGAGGCGCCGACAGGCGCCGCGGCAATCCAGTGCGGAGTTTGCCGCCCTGGATTGCTTCGCTTCGCTCGCAATGACGATCAAGGAAAGCGCCATGGACAAAATGACCTATGGCTACAGCATCGAATTAAATCAGGACATCAGTGGCACAAAGTGGGCAATCGAATGCCCTTTCACTGTGCAGAAGCGCTCGAATTTTAGGCGAAGCCGTTACTCATATTGACAGGCCAATGGACCGCCCGGATAAACCGGACGGGGCAGGGCGTGACGAGGGAGGCGCAATGTCGGCCGATGGCGGCCTGACTGCGCCATGACGCCACGCTCGACGGCGCGAGCCGTCGCGTTTGTTACATGCATAAATATGAATATGGATGAGACGGGGGGCCTCGACCGGTGCCGATCAAGAAGATCCTGGTCGCCAATCGTTCGGAGATCGCCATCCGCGTATTCCGGGCGGCGAACGAGCTCGGGCTGAAGACGGTCGCCGTCTTCGCCGAGGAAGACAAGCTGTCGCTACACCGGTTCAAATCCGACGAGGCCTATCTGATCGGCAGGGGGCTCGGGCCCGTCAAGGCCTATCTGGAGATCGGCGAGATCATCCGCGTCGCCCGGGAGTCCGGCGCCGATGCGGTGCATCCGGGTTACGGCCTCTTGTCGGAAAATCCCGAATTCGCCGAAGCCTGCGCCGAGGCCGGTCTGACCTTTATCGGCCCGAGCCCGGAGACCATGCGCAAGCTCGGCGACAAGGTCTCGGCGCGCAATCTGGCGGTCGCCGCCGGCGTGCCGGTGATGCCGGCGACGCCGCCGCTCACCGAGGACCGCGTCGAGGTGCTGAAGCAGGCCGACGCGATCGGCCTGCCGGTGATGCTGAAGGCGTCGTGGGGCGGGGGCGGGCGCGGCATGCGCATCATCCGCGACCGCGAAAAGCTCGCGGACGAAATCGTCGCCGCCAAGCGCGAAGCAAAAGCCGCCTTCGGCCGCGACGAGGTCTATCTGGAAAAGCTGGTGGAGCGGGCACGCCATGTCGAGGTGCAGATCCTCGGCGACCGCCACGGCAATCTCGTGCACCTGTTTGAGCGCGACTGCACCGTGCAGCGGCGCAACCAGAAGGTCGTGGAGCGGGCGCCGGCGCCCTATCTCGACGATGCGCGCCGCGCCGAGCTCTGCGGCTACGCGCTGAAGATCGCCGGCGCGGCCGACTATCAAGGCGCCGGCACGGTCGAGTTCCTGATGGATGCGGAGACCGGCAAATTCTATTTCATCGAGGTCAATCCGCGCATCCAGGTCGAGCATACGGTGACCGAGGAGGTCACCGGCATCGACATCGTCAAGGCGCAGATCCACATCGCCGACGGCGAGGCGATCGGCACGACCGTATCCGGCGTGCCGGCGCAAGAGGATATCCGGCTCAACGGCCACGCCCTGCAATGCCGGATCACCACCGAGGACCCGGAACAGAACTTCATTCCGGATTACGGCCGCATCACCGCCTATCGCGGCGCCACCGGCTTCGGGATAAGGCTCGACGGCGGCACCGCCTATTCCGGGGCGATCATCACCCGGTTCTACGATCCGCTTCTGGAAAAAGTGACGGCGTGGGCGCCGGAGCCGGGCGAGGCGATCCGGCGCATGGACCGGGCCTTGCGCGAATTCCGCATCCGCGGCGTCGCCACCAATCTGACGTTCCTGGAAAACGTCATCGGCCATCAGCGTTTTCACGACGCGTCCTATACGACGCGGTTCATCGACGAGACGCCGGAGCTGTTCGAGCAGGTCGGGCGCCGCGACCGCGCGACCAAGCTGCTGACCTATATCGCCGACGTCACCGTCAACGGCCATCCGGAGACGCGCGACCGGGCGCTGCCGCCGGCCGAGATACGCGCTGCTGAGGCGCCGCGCTATCCCGGCCCGCCGCCGGACGGCACGCGGCAGCGTCTCCTGGCCGAGGGACCGGAGGCGTTCGCCCGCTGGATGCGCAGCGAACCCCGTGTGCTCGTCACCGACACGACCATGCGTGACGCGCACCAGTCGCTTTTGGCGACGCGGATGCGCACCTACGACATTGCCGGCATCGCCGAGGCCTATGCCAACGGCCTGCCGCAATTGCTGTCGCTCGAATGCTGGGGCGGCGCCACCTTCGATGTCGCCATGCGCTTCCTCACCGAGGATCCCTGGTCGCGGCTCTCCGCGATCCGGGACAAGGCGCCGAACCTTTTGCTGCAGATGTTGCTGCGCGGCGCCAACGGCGTCGGCTACACCAATTATCCGGACAATGTGGTGCGCTATTTCGTCGAGCAGGCGGCGACGGGCGGCATCGATCTCTTCCGCGTCTTCGACTGCCTCAACTGGGTGGAGAACATGCGGGTCTCGATCGACGCCGTCTGCGAGACCGGGCGGCTTTGCGAAGGCGCGATCTGCTACACCGGCGACATCCTCGATCCCGACCGGGCGAAATACGATCTGAACTACTATGTCGGCCTCGCCCGCGAATTGGAGGCGGCCGGCGTCCACATCATCGGCCTCAAAGACATGGCCGGCCTCTTAAAGCCGAAGGCGGCGGCGGTGCTCTTCAAGGCGCTGCGCGAGGCGACCGATCTGCCGCTGCATTTCCACACCCACGACACCAGCGGCATTGCCGCGGCGACGGTGCTGGCCGCGGTCGATGCCGGCGTCGATGCGGTCGATGCGGCAATCGATTCCATGTCCGGGCTGACCTCGCAGCCCTGCCTCGGCTCGATCGTTGCAGCGCTTGAGGACGGCGACCGCGATACGGGCCTCGATGCGGCGGTGATCCGCGAGATCTCGTTCTACTGGGAGGCGGTGCGCCAGCACTATGCGGCGTTCGAATCCGATCTGCGGTCGGGCGCGTCCGAAGTCTATCTGCACGAGATGCCGGGCGGCCAGTTCACCAATCTGAAGGAACAGGCGCGCGCGCTCGGGCTTGAGGCGCGCTGGCACGAGGTCGCCCAGGCCTATGCCGATGCCAACCGCATGTTCGGCGACATCGTCAAGGTGACGCCGTCCTCGAAGGTGGTCGGCGACATGGCGCTCGCCATGGTCTCCGCCGATCTGACGGTCGACGACGTCACCGATCCGAAGAGGGAGATATCGTTTCCGGCATCGGTGGTGCAGATGCTGCGCGGCGATCTCGGTCAGCCGCCGGGCGGCTGGCCGCCGGAACTGCAGAAAAAGGCGCTGAAGGGCGAAGCCCCGATCGCGGTGCGGCCGGGGGCGCTGCTCGACGACGCCGATCTGGAGGCGCTCCGGGCCGAGGGCAACGAAAGGGCCGGCGGCCAGCTCAGCGACGCCGAATTCGCCTCCTATCTGATGTATCCGAAGGTGTTTTCAGATTTCGCCGCCGCCGTCAGCCAATACGGTCCGACCGAAGTGCTGCCGACACCGGTATATTTCTACGGGCTGCCGGCCGGCGAGGAGATCATGGTCGATCTCGAAAAGGGCAAGACGCTGGTGGTCCGCTGCCAGGCGCTGACCGACACCGACGAGGACGGCCAGGTCCGGGTGTTCTTCGAACTGAACGGCCAGCCGCGGGTGATCAAGGTGCCGGACCGGGCGCACGGGGCGGGCGCTGCGGCGGCGCGGCGCAAGGCGGAGGACGGCAATGACGACCATTTGGCCGCGCCGATGCCCGGCGTCATCTCCACCGTTGCGGTGAAATCCGGGCAGCATGTGGAGGCCGGCGACGTGCTGCTGTCGATCGAGGCCATGAAGATGGAAACGGTGATCCACGCCGACCGCGAAGGGATCGTGGCCGAAATCGTCGTCCATCCGGGCCAGCAGATCGATGCCAAGGATTTGCTTTTGGTGTTCGGGTAGGCGGCCGGCAGCCCCCTTTTCGGGTGCGGACAGGCCATTGGATTGCCTGCCTGGAAGCGGGCAAGGATCGGCGTCAGTGATCGCGCCAGGGCAGATCGTCGAGGTCGACATTGCCGCCGGTCAGCACGACACCGACGCGCCTGCCGGCAAAGACATCCCTGTTCTTGAGGATCGCCGCCACCGGCACCGCGCTTGATGATTCGATGATTATCGTCATCCGCGTCCAGACGAGGCGCATGGCCGATATTATCTCGTCCTCCGAAACGGTGAGGATGTCGGTCACGCCGGCCTGGATGAAATGCCAGGTCAGCGGCTTCAGCGATGCCCGCAAGCCGTCGGCGATCGTGTTGGGCGCATCGTCGGTGATCAGCCGTCCGGCCTTCAGGCTGCGCTGCGCGTCGTCGGCCGCCTCCGGCTCGGCGCCGTAAAGCGCGACCGACGGCGCCAGCGCCGATAATGTCAGGCAGCACCCGGAAAGGAGCCCGCCGCCGCCGACCGGCGCGATGATGGCGTCGAGACCGGCGACATCCTCGATGAGCTCCTTCGATGCGGTCGCCTGGCCGGCGATGACCCGCGCATCGGCATAGGGGTGAACCAGCTCGGCGCCGGTCTCCTTGACGACTTCGGCCAGCGCCGCCTCGCGCGCCGCCATGCCGGCTGCGCATTCGACGATGCGGCCGCCATAGCCGGATACGGCCGCTTTCTTCGCCGCGGACGCCGTCTCCGGCATGACGATTGCGGCCGGAATGCCGCGCCGCCCGGCGGCATAGGCGAGCGCGGCGCCGTGATTGCCCGACGAGTGTGTCGCGACCCCGCGCCGCGCGGTCGCCTCATCGAGGCCGAAGACGGCGTTGCAGGCGCCGCGCGCCTTGAAGGCACCGACTTTTTGGAAATTCTCGCATTTGAAAAAGAGGTTTGCGCCGGCGCGGTCGTCGAGGGTCGCGCATGTCAGCACCGGCGTGCGGTGGATGTGGGGCGCGATCCGCGCCTCTGCGGCGATAACGTCATCGAAGGTCGGAAGGGTCATCTTGGTTTTATGATTATTTTCCTACCTTGAAAACCTCTTATACTTGATCCGCTTGGGGATCAGCGCGTCGGCGCCGAGCCGGCGCTTCTTGTCTTCCTCATAGGCCTCGAAATTGCCCTCGAACCACTCCACATGGCTGTCGCCCTCGAACGCCAGGATGTGGGTGGCGAGCCGGTCGAGGAACATGCGGTCGTGGGAGATGACAACGACGCAGCCGGCGAAATCCTCAAGCGCGTCTTCGAGCGCCGACAGCGTCTCGGTGTCGAGGTCGTTGGTCGGCTCGTCGAGCAGCAGCATATTGTTGCCGGACTTCAGCATCTTCGCCAGGTGCACCCGGTTGCGCTGGCCGCCCGACAAGGACCCGACCTTCTGCTGCTGGTCGCCGCCCTTGAAGTTGAAGGCCGAGACATAGGCGCGCGAGTTGACCTCGCGCTTGCCGAGCTGGATCACATCGTTGCCTTCTGAAATCTCCTCCCAGACGGTTTTGTTGGCATCGAGCGCGTCGCGGCTCTGGTCGACATAGCCGAGATGGACGGTCTCGCCGACGGTGATCTTCCCGGCATCCGGCGTCTCCTGGCCGGTGATCATGCGGAATAGCGTCGTCTTGCCGGCGCCGTTCGGGCCGATGACGCCGACAATGCCGCCCGGCGGCAGCTTGAACGAAAGATCGTCGATCAGCAGCCGCTCGCCATAGCCCTTCGACAGGCCGTCCACATCGATGACCACATCGCCGAGCCGCTCGCCGGCGGGAATGACGATTTGCGCGGCGCCGAGCGTGCGCTCGTTCGCCCGCTGCACCAGTTCGTCATAGGCCTTGATGCGCGCCTTCGACTTTGCCTGCCGGGCGCGCGGGCTCGCCGCGATCCACTCGCGCTCGCGGGCAATCGCGCGCTGCCGCGCCGCCTCCTCGCGGCCCTCCTGCTCGAGCCGCTTGGCCTTTTTTTCCAGATAGGCCGAGTAATTGCCCTCGTAGGGGATGCCGCGGCCGCGGTCGAGTTCGAGGATCCAGCCGGTCACATTGTCGAGGAAGTAGCGGTCGTGGGTGACGATCAGGATCGAGCCCGGATATTCGCGCAAATGGTTTTCAAGCCAGTGCACGGTTTCCGCATCGAGATGGTTGGTCGGCTCGTCGAGCAAGAGCAGGTCCGGCGCCTCCAGCAAAAGCCGGCACAGCGCGACGCGGCGGCGCTCGCCGCCGGAAAGCGTGGCGACATCCGCATCGCCGGGCGGGCATCTGAGCGCGTCCATCGACTGCTCCACCTGGGAATCGAGGTCCCAGAGATTCCGGCTGTCGATCTGGTCCTGCAGCGCCGACGCCTCCTCCGCCGTCTCGTCGGAATAGTTCATCATCAATTCGTTGTAGCGGTCGAGGATCGCCTGCTTTTCCGCCACCCCGTCCATGACATTGGCCATCACGTCCTTGTCCGGGTCGAGCTCGGGCTCCTGCGGCAGATAGCCGACGGTGGCGCCTTCGGCCAGCCACGCCTCGCCGGCGAATTCGGTGTCGAGCCCGGCCATGATCCGCATCAACGTCGACTTGCCCGAGCCGTTCGGGCCGAGCACGCCGATCTTGGCGTCCGGGTAGAAGGACAGGTTGATGTTGTCGAGAACGCGTCTGCCGCCCGAATAGGACTTGGAAAGCTCCCGCATGTGATAGATGAACTGCCGCGCCATGGCGCTCCCCGTGGTCGATATGCGCTGAGGAAAATCGCTGAAACCGGCGTCGTAGATAGTCGAACCGGGCACTGACCACAAGCCTGTCAGACCTCTTTAGCCGTCATCATTTGTCATGCCGAATTGATTAGGCTAGCGTTTTCAAAAAACCAGCGAATTGGCGAGGAAACAACGATGACGATTAAGCGCGGCAACCTCCTGATGACCTCTATCGGCAAGTCCGTCGGCGCCGCGCTGTTCGCCGCCGCGCTTTTCTCCGCGAACCCGGTGCGCGCCGACGACACCAAGGCGATCATCGTGCTCGATGCCTCCGGCTCGATGTGGGGCCGGATCGAGGGCGAGGCCAAGATCGTGATCGCCCGGCGCGTCCTTGCCGACGTGCTTTCCGGCATCAAGGGCGACATCTCGCTCGGGCTCATCGCCTACGGTCACCGCGAAAAGGGCAATTGCAACGACATCGAAATGCTGGTCGACCCGGCCGCCGGCACGGCCGCGGCGATCGCCGGTGCTGCCGATAAACTCAATCCCAAAGGCAAGACGCCGATCACCAGGGCGGTGCGGCAGGCCGCCGAAGGGCTGAATTTCACCGAGAACAGGGCGACCGTCATCCTGATCACCGACGGGCTTGAGACCTGTGCGGCCGACCCGTGTGCGCTCGGCAAAGAGCTGGAGAGAACCGGCGTCGATTTCACCGCCCATGTGGTCGGTTTCGGCCTCTCCGCCGAGGAGGGCCGGCAGGTCGCCTGCCTCGCGGAGGAAACCGGCGGCCTTTATATGCCGGCCGACAACGCCGCAGCCCTCGGCGCTGCGCTGAGCGATACGGTCGAGGAGATCGCCGCCGCCGAGCCGGAGCCGGCAGCGCAACCCGAACCGGAACCGGAAACCCTGCCCGAAGCGTCCCTGGCGGCGCCCGAGACGGTCGAGATCGGCAAGCGTTTCACCGTCGAGTGGATCGGCCCCGGCGGCCGTCACGACCGCATCCACATGTTCGATCCGCGGCTCGCCAATGGCGAAGGCCGCGATGTCGCCTCAAGGCGCCTCATCAACGACGATTTCGACAACAGGAAAGTGACGCTCATTGCGCCGGTGCGGCCCGGCCAGTACGAGCTTCGCTATCTCTACGGCAAGAAGCGGCCGATCATCGCAACGCGCATGATCGAGGTGGTCGAGGCGCTGGTTTCGCTGTCCGCCCCGGCCAATGTCGCGCTCGGCCGGCCGATCACCGTTGAATGGGTCGGGCCCGGCGCCCGCAAGGACGCCATCGAAATCTACAATCCCGACGCCCGCCAGGGCGACGGCAAGGTGCTGCGGTCGAAGCGGCTGGTCAACGAGGATTTCGACAACCGCAAGGTGACCATGGAGGCGCCGGCCGATCCGGGCTTTTATCAGCTCAGATATTGGAGCGGCGACGGCCGCGAAGTCCTGGCGACGCGCGAGATCGAAGTGCTCGACGCCGAGGTCTCGATCTCGGCGCCCGACACGGTTTCGATCGGACGGACGTTTACGGTCGACTGGGTCGGCCCGGGCGGGCGCCGCGACGCCATCGAGATTTACGATGAGGCCGCCGATGCCGGCCGTGGCAAGGTGCTCACGTCGAAACGCCTGACCAATGGCGATTTCGACAACCAGAAGATCGATCTGATCGCGCCGACACGGCCCGGCGCCTATCTCCTCCGCTATTGGAACGGCAAGAACCGCAAGGTGCTCGCGACCCGGCCGCTCAAAATCGAGGATGCGGTCGTGTCCGTCACCGCTCCGGATGCAGTCAATATCCTGCAAACCGTCAAGATCGGCTGGGTCGGCCCCGGCGCCAATCGCGATCGGCTCGAGTTCTTCGATCCGAAGGACCGGGCCGGCAAGGGCACGGTGTTGCGGGCCAAGCGTCTGGTCAATGGCGACATGGACAACCGCACCGTCGAACTCCTCGCCCCGTCGCGGCCCGGCACCTTCGAGCTTCGCTACTGGTCGGGCGACGGCCGCAAGGCGCTCGCCACAAAGGAAATCGTGGTCGAGCCTGTGGCGGTTACCATCAACGGGCCGGCATCCGCAGCGACGGCCTCGTCGATCACGGTGACCTGGGAAGGCCCCGGCGCCTATCGCGACGCCATCCAGATCTTCGATCCCGCCGCAAAGGGCGGCAAAGGCGCCGTGCTCGCCAGCAAGCGGCTCGTCAACGGCGACTACACCAATCGCACCGTGACGATGAAGACGCCGAAGACGCCGGGCAGCTATCGCCTGCGCTACTGGAACAGCGACGACAATGCGATGCTGGCGGAAACGGATCTGGTGCTGGAATAGGTTCAAGCGCGATTCGGGCGGTCTGTTGGCGCACATGACACGACGCTTTTTCGACCATGGTCGTGGCCGCCTTGGATTGCGGCGGCTTTGGGGGAGGGCCCTAAGGCACTGACGCCGATCCTTGCCCGCCGATCCGACAGGCGTTACCAACGGGCCGGCCTTTCTCCAAAAACTGCCGCGAAAGCCGAATGATGCCGGACTCCTATCTTGCCTTCGTCGTCGCCACGCTGCTGCTCGCGCTCATTCCCGGGCCGAACGTGACCGCCATCATCGGCACCAGCCTGGCGTATGGCGTCGGCCGCGGCGTCATCGTTGCGGCGGGCGCGAGCGCGGCGCTGGCGGTGCAGCTTGTCGTCGTCGTCGCCGGGCTGGCGCCGCTTTTAATGGCGGTCGGCTGGTTCGGCGAGGTGCTGCGCTGGCTCGGCGTCGGCTATCTCTTCTATCTGGCATTCCGCGAATGGCGGAGCGCGGCGGCCGGATCGCTTGTGTCGGCGCCGCCGCCGAAAGCCGCCCGCGCCTTCGGCCGCGGCGTGCTGGTGGCCGCGGTCAATCCAAAGACGATCGCCTTCCTGGCGGCGTTCCTGCCGCAATTCGTTGCGCCCGAAAGGCCGGCGCTGACGCAGCTTGCCGTGCTCGGCGCGACCTTCCTTGCCGTGCTCTTTGCCGTCGATGCGGGCTATGCGATCGGCGCGGGATCGCTCAGGCGCCATTTCGCCTCGCCGCGGGCGGCGCTGTGGCGCGGCCGGCTGGCCGGCCTCTTCCTTTTCGGCACCGGCGCCTGGTTGGCGCTCAGCCGCCGCTGAAGGCAGGACGGCCATGAAGATCGATATTTCGGAGATTGCGGAGGATTTCCCGGAGGTGGAGATCGCCGTCGTCATCGCTTCGGGACTGGCGATACCGGCGGAACGGCCGGCGGCGCTCGCCGACATCATCGCCGAAGCCGAGCGGGCCTGCCGCGCCGCGTGGGGCGATACGGCCTTGTCGGACATCCCTGGGATTGCCGCCTGGCGCCGGGCCTATCGCGCATTCGGCATCAAGAAGACGAGCTACCGCTCGGCGGTGGAGCGGCTCGTCAAAAACGTGCTGGCCGAGCGCGACCTGCCGGCAATCAACGGCTTCGTCGACTGCTATAACGCCGTCTCGCTCGCCCATGTGCTGCCGGCCGGCGCCGACGATCTCGACAAGGTCGCCGGCGACATCGCCTTCCGCACCTCCCGGACCGGCGACAGCTTTCTCGACATGGCCGCCGGCGATGATGGCGCGCGCGACGATCCGCCGAAGCCCGGCGAAATCGTCTATGCGGACGCGGAGAAGGTGCTGTGCCGGCGCTGGAACTGGCGCCAGGACGCGCGCTCGCTGGTGACCCCGGCGACACGGCGCGCGGTCGTCACCGTCCAGGGCAATGGTGTCGGCGACGTCGGGAAAGCCGCGGCCGAACTCGTCGATTTGCTCGGCCGCTTCTGCGCCGCCGACTGCGCGGTGACGATTGTGCGCAGCGCCGCGCCGGTGGCTGAACTGGCGGGAACGTAGCGGAGGGCTTCTGCACCCTCCACGACACAGATGCCGTCACCTGTTCGACGTGCGGATCAGGGCGGCGATGTCGGCTCCTCACCCTGGCTGTCTCCCAGGCGGGGCTGCGGGATTCACACTTATTGCGGATTTGCGCCACTCTGCGCGCGAGAAATCTGCGCGCAAAGCGAACCTCTTGGCACCTCACCCGCGAAAGCGGGTGTCTATTGGCCGATCCGCGGTTGTTATCGCTTGTTCTGTCGGTCGGCTCTCCAATCCGCAATAACCGAGGGCAGAGCGCATGGAGGGGATAATTGGATTCCCGTCCCCGCCTGCGCGGGGACAGGCTTTTCGCGGGAAAGGTGGACATAGGCAGGGTCGCGCCAACTGACCATCGCATCAATTCGGCGACGTTCGAACAGGGATATGTCCTGAAATCCGACGCGCTCAGGCAATCGATCGATGTCGTGGCGGTCTCCGGCTTTTGTGGTGTGTGAACACGATAGCCACAATGGAGAGTGTCGAAAGCTGCACCGCCTTGAAAGACCTTCACCGGCCCCGCCTCGACCCGCAGGACGTGTTCCCCGCTTGACCCGATAGGCATCCAGGTATAAAGATATCTTTATATCATTACTTCACGATTGGCGGGGACATGGCTGACGGTCTCAAGATCGGGCTTGACGAGGCGCTGACGCTCCTGCGCGCGGCGGGCGAGCCGACGCGGCTGCGGCTCTTGGCGCTGCTGTCGCGCGGCGATCTGACGGTCAAGGATCTGACCACGGTCCTGAACCAGAGCCAGCCCCGGATCTCGCGCCATTTGAAGCTCCTCTCCGAGGCCGGGCTGATCGAGCGCCACCCGGAGGGGGCCTGGGCCTATTACCGGATCGGCGGCGGCGCCGACGGCCATGCGGCGATGCGCGCGCTCCTCGACCTGCTCGACCCGGACGATGCGGTCGTCGGCCGCGACCGCGAGCGCGCCGAGGCGGCGAAGCGGGAGCACGCCGAAGCCGCGGCGCGCTATTTCGCCGAGAACGCCCGGCAATGGGACCGGATCCGCTCGCTGCATGTCGCCGAGGCCAAGATCGAGCAGGCGATGCGGACCGCGATCGGGCCAACGCCGTTCCAGAGGCTGCTCGATCTGGGCACCGGAACCGGCCGGCTTCTGGAACTCTTCTCCGACCTCTATGTGCGCGGGCTCGGCATCGACACGTCGGCCGACATGCTCGCGGTGGCGCGCGCCAATCTGGAGCGCGCCGGCATCGACCACGCCAGGGTGCAGCAGGGCGACATCTTCAGCCTCAACCTTGCGGCCGGCAGCTTCGATCTGGTGACCCTGCACCAGGTGCTGCATTTCCTCGTCGATCCGGCGCGGGCGATCGCGGAAGCCGCGCGGATGCTCGCCCCCGGCGGGCGCCTGCTGATCGTCGACTTCGCGCCCCATGACGTGGAATTCCTGCGCAGCGACCATGCCCATCGGCGGCTCGGCTTTTCCGCCGAACAGATCGGCGCCTGGCTCGGCGAGGCCGGGCTCGATCCTGTGCTCAACCGCGATTTTCCGCCGCCGGGCAACGGCGATCAGCCGCAATTGACGGTCGAACTCTGGCTGGCGCGCAATCCGCGCCGGCTGGTCGCGTGACGGCGTAAAGATGGAGGAAGCGTGAATGTCGGATCTCGAGCCCTATGAGGGCAATCCGATGATGCGGTCGGCGGAAATCTCGGTCTCGTTCGAGTTTTTCCCGCCGAAATCGGACCAGGCGGAGGCGTCGCTGTGGGCGGCGGTCGAGCGGCTGGCGCCGCTGCGGCCGAGCTTCGTCTCGGTGACCTATGGCGCCGGCGGCACCACCCGCGAACGCACCCATGCGACGGTCGCACGCATCGCCCGCGAAACCGCGGTGGAGCCGGCCGCACACCTCACCTGCGTCGCCGCAACCCGCGAAGAGGTCGATGCGGTGATCCGCGACTACTGGCAGGTCGGGGTCCGCCACATCGTCGCCCTGCGCGGCGACCCGCCGGAAGGGGTCGGCGCCCGATATCGGCCTTATCCAGGCGGCTATGAATCGACCGCCGAGCTGGTCGCCAGCGCCAAGCGCATCGCCGATTTCGAGGTCAGCGTCGCCGCCTATCCGGAAAAGCACCCCGAATCGGCGAATTTCGAAACCGATCTCGATGTGCTGCGCCGCAAGGTCGATGCCGGCGCGTCGCGGGCGATCACCCAGTTCTTCTTCGACAACGCCCATTTCTACCGCTATGTCGACCGGGTCCGGGCGCGCGGTTTCGATATTCCGATCGTGCCGGGCATCCTGCCCATCGTCAATTTCCGCCAGGCGGTCAACTTTTCGAAGACCTGCGGCACGTCGGTGCCGCGTTGGCTGACCGACCGGTTCGAAGGGCTCGATGACGATCTGGAGACGCGCAAGCTCGTTGCCGCCGCGTTCGCCGCCGAGCAGGTCTTCGACCTGGTCCACAACGGCGTCACCGAATTCCATTTCTACACCATGAACCGGGCCGATCTGGTCTACGCGATCTGCCGGCTTCTGGGCCTGAAACCGGTCCTTGAGCCGGTGCCGGAACGACTTGTGAGGAGCACATGAGCGGACCCTCAGACCGGCCCGAGACCGAGAACCGCCTGCGCGCACTGGCGGACGAGCGGATTCTGGTGCTCGACGGCGCCATGGGCACGATGATCCAGACGCTGAAGCTCGACGAGGCCGCCTATCGCGGCGACCGCTTCGCCGACTGGGGCCAGGACGTCAAAGGCAACAACGATTTGTTGAACCTGACCCGGCCCGACGCCATCCGCGCATTCCACGTCGCCTATCTCGAAGCCGGCGCCGACCTGACCGAGACCAACACCTTTTCCTCCACCACGATCGCCCAGGCCGATTACGGCATGGAGGCGCTCGCCTACGAACTCAATCTGACGGGCGCGCGGCTCGCCCGCGCAGCCTGCGATGAGGTCACGCAAAACGACCCGTCGCGGCCGCGCTTCGTTGCTGGCGCGCTCGGCCCGACCAACAGGACGGCGTCGATATCGCCGGATGTGAACAACCCGGGCTATCGCGCCGTCTCCTTCGACGATCTCGCCGCAGCCTATCTGGACGCGGCGCGCGGCCTCGTCGACGGCGGCGCCGACATCCTGCTGGTCGAAACGATCTTCGACACCCTCAACGCCAAGGCGGCGGTGTTCGCGATCGAGAGCCTGTTTAAGGAGATCGGCCGCCGGCTGCCGGTGATGATCTCCGGCACGATCACCGATCTGTCGGGCCGGACGCTGTCGGGCCAGACGCCGGCGGCGTTCTGGTCGTCGCTGCGCCACGCCGCGCCGTTCACGATCGGCCTCAACTGCGCGCTCGGCGCAAGGGAGATGCGCGCGCATCTCGCCGAACTGGCACAGGTCGCCGACACGCTGATCTGCGCCTATCCCAATGCCGGACTGCCGAATGAATTCGGCGAATATGACGAAACCCCGGAGGCGACGGCAGCGCTGCTCGGCGAGTTCGCAAGTTCTGGTCTCGTCAACATCGTCGGCGGCTGCTGCGGCACGACGCCGGAGCATATCCGTGCGATCGCCGAGGCCGTTGCCGGATCGGCGCCGCGGCCGATCCCGGAGATGCCGGACCATATGCGGCTCAGCGGCCTGGAGCCGTTCGTGCTGACGCAAGAGACCAATTTCGTCAATGTCGGCGAGCGCACCAACGTCACCGGTTCCGCGAAGTTCCGCAAGCTGATCTCGGCCGGCGATTACGAGGCGGCGCTCGACGTCGCCCGCCAGCAGGTCGAGAACGGCGCCCAGATCATCGACGTCAACATGGACGAAGGCCTGCTCGATTCCGAGGAGGCAATGTCCACCTTCCTCAATCTGATCGCCGCCGAACCCGACATCGCGCGGGTGCCGGTGATGATCGATTCCTCGAAATGGTCGGTGATCGAAGCCGGGCTCAAATGCATCCAGGGCAAGGGCATCGTCAATTCGATCTCGCTGAAGGAAGGCGAGGCGGCGTTCATCGAACAGGCCGAGCTGGTCCGCCGCTACGGCGCCGCCGTCGTCGTCATGGCCTTCGACGAGGCCGGGCAGGCCGACACGTTCCAGCGCAAGACGGATATCTGCAAACGCGCCTACGACATCCTCGTCGACAGGGTCGGGCTGGCACCCTCCGACATCATCTTCGATCCGAACATCTTTGCCGTTGCCACCGGCATCGAGGAGCACAATGGCTACGGGCTCGCCTTCATCGAGGCGGCGAAATGGATTCGCGACAATCTGCCGGGCGCCCATGTCTCCGGCGGCGTCTCCAACCTGTCGTTCTCCTTCCGCGGCAATGAGCGGGTGCGCGAGGCCATGCACTCGGTCTTCCTCTATCACGCGATCGGCGCCGGCATGGACATGGGCATCGTCAATGCCGGCCAGTTGGCGATCTACGAGGACATCGCGCCGGACCTGCGCGAATTGTGCGAGGACGTGGTGCTCAACCGCCGCGCGGACGGCACCGACCGGCTGCTCGAAATCGCCGAACGGTTCAAGGGCGAGGGCGGAAGCAAGCGCGCGGCCGATCTCGCGTGGCGCGAACTGCCGGTCGGCAAGCGGCTCGAACACGCGCTCGTCGCCGGCATCACCGAGTTCATCGAGGCCGATGTCGAGGAGGCGCGGCAGGCGGCGGGCCGGCCGCTGGAGGTGATTGAGGGGCCGCTGATGGCCGGCATGAACGTTGTCGGCGACCTTTTTGGCGCCGGCAAGATGTTCCTGCCGCAGGTGGTCAAGTCGGCGCGGGTGATGAAGCTGGCGGTCGCCTATCTGATGCCGTTCATGGAGGCGGAGAAGGCGGAACGCGGCCTCGACGAGCGGTCGAGCGCCGGCAAGGTGCTGATGGCGACCGTCAAGGGCGATGTCCACGACATCGGCAAGAACATCGTCGGCGTCGTGCTCCAGTGCAACAATTTCGAGGTGGTTGATTTGGGCGTCATGGTGCCGGCGGAGAAGATTTTGCGCACGGCGCGTGAGATTGATGCCGACATCATCGGCCTGTCCGGGCTGATCACGCCGAGCCTCGACGAGATGTGCACGGTGGCGGGCGAAATGCAGCGCCAGGGCTTTGTCCAGCCGCTGCTGATCGGCGGCGCGACGACGAGCAAAGTCCACACCGCGGTCAAGATCGATCCCAATTACCGCAACGGGCAGACGGTCTATGTGACCGATGCGAGCCGCGCGGTCGGTGTCGCGTCAAAACTGCTCGGCGGCGAAAAGGATAATTTCGTTGCCGATGTCCGGGCCGAGTACAGCCGCATTGCCGAGGGCCATGCGCGGGCGCGGGCCGGCAAGTCGCGGCTCGGCTATGAGGCGGCGCGGCGCAACCGGCTCAAGATCGACTGGTCGAGCTATCGGCCGCCGCGGCCGCAATTCCTCGGCACGAAGGCGTTTTCCGGCTACGACCTCGGCGAACTCGTCGACTATATCGACTGGTCGCCGTTCTTCCTGACCTGGGAACTGGTCGGCCGCTTCCCGGCGATCCTCGACGACGAGAAGGTCGGCACCGCGGCGCGCGCGCTCTACGACGACGCGCTGGCCATGCTCGGCCGCATGGTCGAGGAGAAATGGCTGTCGGCGCGGGCCGTTGTCGGCTTCTGGCCGGCGGCGGCGGAGGGCGACGACATCATCGTCTTCGCCGACGAGAGCCGGCGCGAGGAACGCGCCGTCCTCCATACGCTGCGCCAGCAGATGGCGCGGCAGAGCGACCGCGCCAATCTCGCCCTGGCCGATTTCGTGGCGCCGCGCGAGAGCGGGCTCGCCGACTATGTCGGCGGATTTGCGGTCACCGCCGGGATCGGCGAGGAGGCCCTGGCCGAACGGTTTGCCGAGGCCCATGACGACTACAGCAAGATCCTCGCCCAGGCGCTTGCCGACCGGCTGGCCGAGGCGTTTGCCGAACGCATGCACGAGCGGGTGCGGCGCGAGTTCTGGGGCTATGCGGCCGACGAGGACCTCGGCCCCGAAGACCTGATCGCCGAGCGCTTCCGCGGCATCCGGCCGGCGCACGGCTATCCGGCGCAGCCGGACCACACCGAAAAGGCGACCCTGTTCGACCTGCTCGATGCGCCCGAAGCGGCCGGCATCCGGCTGACGGAGAGCTTTGCCATGCTGCCGGCGTCCTCGGTCAGCGGGCTCTATTTCTCGCACCCGCAATCGGCCTATTTCGGCGTCGGCCGGATCGAGCGCGATCAGGTCGAGGACTATGCGGCACGAAAGGGCTGGTCGGTGGCGGAGGCCGAGCGCTGGCTGTCGCCGATCCTCAACTATGAGCGCCCGGTGCTCGACGCGGCAGAATAGCGCGCCGGCCGATCCGCTGTTGTGCTGACTGAGCGCTCAGCGCAACATGGCATGAGCGGAGCGGAGGTGTCGCCGACCGGACGGCCGGTCGAGGGGACTGCTGGGGAGTGAGTCCTTGATCGAATCCGTCCGTTCGGTGGTTTCGGCGACCACCTCCGGCCCTTCCCGAGTCCGCGAAGAATCCAACATCCCTGCTCCGGTTCCGCATGATCTTGCGATCACGCCGGCACCCGAGCCTTTTGGGGGAAACGCAGGATGATCGATCCAAATCGCCGGGTAGGGCATGAACCAAGATAGGTCAGCCGCGAGCGTTTTTTCCAGCCACGGACGAATAGCAGCTATGCACTTGTGCACACACCGATAAATACCGAAAAATGCTTAAACAATTTCGGTTCACGGGGTCGAGGCGGGAAGGATGCGGGCGGGCGCGACGGATTGGCCGGGCGACCCGGGGGCGTTCTTTTCGACGCCGGCATGATTCGCTTTTTCTGAGAATAGAATGCTATGATTCGCGTTCTAGGTTGTCTACTTGCTTTTCGATGGCCACAGGTTGCAGAACAGCGGCAGTCTGTGGCGTAGGTGCGCAACTGATGTGGGATGACATCAAAATATTCCTGCATGTGGTGCGGAGCGGCTCGGCGAGCGCGGCCGCCAGCGAGTTGAAGATCGACCAGTCGACCGTATCGCGCCGCATCGCCCAGCTCGAGCGCGATCTCGGCATCCGCCTGTTTTCCCGGACCGGGACCCGGCTTGAACCGACGGCGGCGGCCGAGCGGCTCGCCGATGCGGCCGAGCGCGCCGAAACCGAGCTCGACGTCGGTATCGCCCGGGCGATCGGCAGCGATCAGTCGAGCGAAGGGCGGGTGCGGATCACCTCGGTTCCGTTCATCATTCATCACATTCTGGTGCCGGGGCTGGCGCGGCTGATCAGCCAGAATCCGCGCCTCGAGCCGGAATTCATCGCGACACACCGTAATCTGAACCTGTTCCGTCGCGAGGCGGATATTGCGCTGAGACTCGGCCGGCCGCGCACCGGAGAGGTCCTCGTCCGCAAGATCGGGAGGATCGATTTCGGGGTTTTCCGCCACAAATCGCTCGATTCGGGCAGCGGCTGGATCTGCTACGACGAAACGATGTTCGAGCAGCCCGAGGCGGCATTCCTGGAAAGGGCGGCGCGCGAAGGCGGCGGCATCGTGCTCCGGGTCAACGATCAGCAGGCGATGCTGGTAGCCGCGCAGCGCCGGCTCGGACACGGCGTCCTGCCGGTCTTGTTGGGCGATCGCTGCCCCGAACTCGTCCGGGTCGAAACGGGGGCGCCGGTGCCCTCGCGCGATGTCTGGATGCTGGTCCATCCCGATCTGCGCAACGTCCAGCGCATCGACGTCGCGATCGCCTGGATCGTCGCGCTTTTCGAAAATGTCGGTGAAGTGCTGGGGGAGGTTTAGAGCGTTGTATTCCGGGATGGGAACGGCGGGTGGCGTCGGACGACAGCACGCGTCCGGTCATGCCGGGCGTGTCCGACTGCTGTCCTGTGTTCGATGTGGCGGTGTTCGTATGGTGTTGATTGTCTTGTCTGCGCCCCGCCGCGGCGCGGTGGACGTTTTTCCGTTTTGACAACTCTCTGATAAATCTATGCTTTCGGAACCGCAAATGGTTCCCCGCTTTCGCGGGGAAGGTGCTTGATTGATGCGAAAACGCCAACACCACCCACCGTCCTCGCGGAAGCGGGGACCCATTGCCCCGGTCAACGCGGTATGCCGGTGGCGGGTCGCCGTGCCAATCGCGAAACAGAATTGCATCCCATTACAGGCACGGTGCTCCAGCCATGACACGCTTCAACTCGTCGCGTCCGAGAAAGCGATCCAACCCAAAACGAAAGGCGGCGCTCCTTTGGGGCGCCACCTTGGCCTTGAATTCTTTGACTGCCGCTTCTTTTCCGCTTGTCTGTCGGGGTTCAGAACGTCCCGATGACGACCGCACCGACCATGCCGAAGGCGGCTAGGAACACGAGAACATTGACGCTGCGCGCTATGTTCATGGCTTTCCTCCCGTTGTGACCTTAGGTGGTAATTTTAGGCCTGACGCCGGGCAACAGAAAGCGAAAAGTATGCTGCAACGCCGAAGATGTTACCGTTTAGTTAACGCTTTTGCGGCGAAAAGCTTTTAATTGTAACGGTTTGATGACGGCCGTTTTGCACCGTGTTTTTTGTCGCAGGGGCCGCCTACCAGTCCGCATCTTTGCCGTCGATATCGATGAAACGGCCGGAATCGCCGTGGTCGAGCGCGGCGATGATTGCCGCCAGCCGGGTCGCCGACTCCCGCGGCGCCAGCGGTGCGGCCGGCCCGCCCATATCGGTGCTGACCCAGCCGGGATGGACCACGACCACGGTGATCCGCTCGCCGCGAAGATCTTCGGCGAGCCCCTGCATGGCCCGGTTGATCGCCGCCTTCGAGGAGCGATAGGCGATGCGGTCGCTGCCGCCGCCGCCGGTCAGCGATCCCATCCGGCTCGACAGGGTGACGAGCTTCGGCGCCTCGGCCCGGCGCAGATTGTCGAGAAGTGCCGCAGCTAAGCGGAGCGGCCCGAGCGTGTTGACCTCGAAGGTTTTCAGCCAGCCATCGAAATCCATGTTCAGCGCCGACTGGCGTTCGGGGCCGATAATGCCGGCATTGTTGATCAGGATGTCGATCGGCCGGGTGCCGAGCGCCGCTTTGAGATCGGCGATGTCGTCGACGCTCGTCACGTCGAGGCGATGGATTTCGATCCCGTCCAGTTCGTGAAGAGCCGCGGCGCATTCGGGGTCGCGGCAGCAGGCGATGACACGATCGCCGCGCGCCGCATAAAGCCGGGCAAGCTCAAGGCCGATGCCGCGATTGGCGCCGGTGATCAGAACGGTCTGCATGTGACGCCTCCACGCTTGACGAGGTTTTCTGCCGCCTCGATGCCGCCGGGACGGGGCCGAAGGCGCAGATCGGTGTTCGGTTCAGTTTGCGCCGGAAATCGCCGTTTCGAGCCATTTCGCGGCCAGGAGCGTTTCGTGGTCGCGGCCGTGGCGGCCGACCACCTGAACGCCGAGCGGCAGGCCGCTGCCGGCCTTAAGCCCCGGCACGTTGATGGCGGGGACGCCCATCAGCGTCCACAGCCGGTTGAAGATCGCGCTTCCGGTCGATCCCAGCCCTTCCGGCGCTGCGCCCGGGGCGCTCGGCGTCAGCAGGATGTCGAATTCGGTCAGCGTGTCGCGCAGCGCCAGACGTGCCGCGCGCGCGGTGCGTCGTGCCGCGTCATAGTCGTCGACCGAGATCGTGCGGCCGTAGTCGAGGGTGTCGCGCAGGATCGCGCTCAAGCTGTCGCTATGGTTTTCGTGTTCCCAGGCCAGCGCCAGTGCCGCCTGGTGATCCTGGATGATCTGGTGGGCGGCGAACGCCTCGGAAAAAAGCCCGGCGAGTTCGATCTCGGCGACCGCGGCGCCGGCGGCTGCGGCATGGCGCGCTGCGGTTTCAAGCGCCTGGCGCATTTCGCCGGAGGCCTCGTGCCACAGATGGGTGTGGGCGAGGGCGATGCGCGGGGCGCCGGGCGCGGCGCCGTCGGTGCGCAGATTGCGGCCGGTGGCGGCGCTTACGAAATAGGCGACATCGTCGATGCCGGCGGCAAAGAAGCCGACCGTGTCCAGCGTCCAGGAAAACGGTTTGAGGCCGACGGTGGGGATCAGGCGAAAGCTCGGCTTGTAGCCGGCAATGCCGCAGAACGATGCCGGCCTGACGACCGAGCCGCCGGTCTGGGTGCCGACAGCGAACGGCACCATGCCGGCGGCGACGGCTGCCGCCGAACCGGAGGACGAGCCGCCCGGCGTGTGGCCGGGATTGACCGGATTACGGGTCTTGCCGGGCTCGAAAAAGGCGAACTCGGTGGTCACGGTCTTGCCGATGATGGTGCCGCCGGCCCGCTTGATCATCGAGACGATCGCCGCATCGGCGACCGGCCGATGGCCGCGATAGATCGACGAGCCGTAGGTGGTCGGCATGTCGGCGGTGTCGAAGACGTCCTTGATGCCGACGGGGAGGCCGTGGAGGGGGCCGGACGCCGTCCGGGCGGCATTCGCCGCGGCGGCAATATCGAGATGTTCGAAGGCGCCGATCGTCGCCTCGTGCTCGGCGATCACCGCCTCGGCCCGGTTAAGCACATCGCCGGGCGACAGCCTTCCCGCATCGATGTCGGCGGCAAGCGCCAGTCCGGATACCGGCCGGTAGGTCATCATGTTCCTCTTCGGTGGAAGCACTTCACGTCGTTGCCTGTTCGGTGCCGGCAGAGTGTGATCGCGCCGGTGAAAAGGCAAGCCGATTTCCTCGTGAAGACAGGGAAAGTGTCGCGGCGGCCCGCGCATGGCGGCATAATCGGCGGCGATTCGGTATTGCCGGGATGAAGACGACGATGCGGGTTCCGGTTTCATGGGCACTGGCGGCCGTGCTTGCCGTGCCGGCGATCGCGCCGGCGGCGGCAGCCGAGCCGCTGCCGCGTCCGCGGCCGGGTCCGGCGCAGACGGCGACCATCGAGCAGGACATCCCGCGACCGCCGCAACGCCCCGATCGGCGCGGCGCCGTCGGCAGCCTCGATCCGGCGGTCCCGCGCGAAGACGAAAAGGCGGCGCCGGCGGTGCCGTCGCCGCCGAAAACCCTGTCGGGGGCGCCGCCCAAGCTGCACATGCCGGCGCGGCCCGGTGCCGATGCGGCGCCGGCCGATCCTTGCGCGAGCCGGTTACGGGTGATCGCGCGCGCCGCCCCGCTCGATCCGATCACCGGCGAGGGCGGCTGCCGCATCGCCGCGCCCTACGACGTGGTTTCGATCGGCGCGGCGCCGCCGGTCTCGCTGGTGCCGGCGGCGACGCTCGCCTGTCCGATGGTCGAGGCGCTTGCCGCCTGGACCGACGGTCCGGTGCAGAACGCCGCCCAGGACTATCTCGGCCAGGCGGTCGCCGGCTATTGGGTCGCCGCCTCCTATGTCTGCCGCGGGCAGAACGGCCAAGCCGACGCCAGGCTCAGCGAGCATGGTTTCGGCAATGCCGTCGATATCTCCGCCTTCGTGCTCGAAGACGGCAGCGTCGTCGATGTGCGGCTGCACTGGCAGGGCGATACGGCAAGGTCGACCTTCCTGCACCGCGCCCACGCCACCGCCTGCGCGCATTTTTCGACGGTGCTCGGGCCGGAGTCCGGCGACGACCACAGAACCCATTTCCACCTCGACCTGGCCAGGCGAAAGAACGACCACCGGATCTGCGAATAGGTTTGGTTTTATTGAACGCCCTCGGCAAACGACCGCCGCACGAGTTCGGTCAGGATCGGGCCGGCGCGGTCGACGATCGCGGCCTCGTAGAGCCAGCCGCTGTCGAGAAAGCCCTCGACCATGATCGCCGCCCCCTCATGGGGCGAGAGATCGGGCTCGCCGGCTTCCGGGCTCATCGCCTCCTGCCGCTTTATCGTCGTCAGCCGGATTTGCGCCGGCAGCGGACCGGTGTCGCCGAGCAGCGCAAAGCGGCCGTCCTCGACGATGCCGAGAAGCCGGGCCGCCCCCGGGCGCGGCTGAACTGCCGGCGCCGCCGATCCGGCATTCTGAGCCAGGGTGACCGGGGCTGCGGGCAATGGATCGCCGGCCTGTGCCGGCGTTGCCGCGGCCAGGAGACCAAGGGACAGGGTGAGGACAAGGACGGGCGTGCGCATGGTTCCAACCTCCGCCGGTGACGGTCATTGTCGCCTATTCTAACCGGTGATCGTGGTGACGTTTTCAGAAAAATCGACGCAAGCAGAAAAGCGGCGGGCGGTCACCGGCGGGGAGAGGGGACGAAAGCCGCAAAGCATTGAAGAGAAACACGTTTCCCCTCGGGTTCCTCCGCGAAAGCCGGACCTCAATAAGGCCTGACGGCAAACACGGCCATTGGCCGAGCCGCCCCAATGGACCCCCGCATCCGATCGAGACCATGGGGGATTGATAACGGCTCATGCCCCGCGCACGAATTGCAGCGATTGGAAGCGGCCGCGCAATTCCGCCACCTCGGCGGCGAGCGTCTCGGGCGCATCGCTTTGCAAGGCGCGGGCGACGAGCGCCGCAATCCCGGCGATATCGTCCTCGCCGACGCCCCAGCGGACCAGTTCCGGCGTGCCGAGGCGCAAGCCGTTCATGTCGCCGTCGACCGGGGCGATCGGCAGGCCGATGCCGCAGGCGAGGAAGCCGGCCTTGCGCAGGGCCTTCGATGCGGTCTGGCCGCCGCCGAAGGGCGCCGCCTCGACGGCGAACTGGTGCGAGGCGGTGAAGCCGCCCGCCTTTGCGAACAGCGGCAGGCCTTCCGCGTCGAGCGCCTCGGCGAAGGCTTTGGCGACCCGCACCATCGCCTCGGCATAGGCGCGGCCATATTCCTTCCAGTCGAGCATGGTCAAGGCCATCGCCGCGGTCTTGCCGGCATCGAAATTCGCCGTCAGGCCGGGAAAGGCGATCGCATCGAGGCGTTCGGCAATGCCAGCGTCATTGGTGACGATGAGGCCGCCCGGCGGGCCGCCGAGGCTCTTATAGGTGCTCATCGTCATCAGATCGGCGCCCGCTGAAAGCGGGTTGGGCCAGGCGCCGCCGGCGATGACGCCGCACTGATGCGCGGCATCGAACAACAGATTGGCGCCGACCTCGCCGGCGATCTCGCGGATTTCAGCGACCGGGTGCGGGAACAGATTGAGGCTGCCGCCGATGGTGATCAGTCGCGGCCGCACTTCCAGCGCCAGCGCGCGCAAGCCGTCGAGGTCGACGGTGTAGCCGTCGGCATCGACCGGGGCATCGTGGATCTGAAGACCATAAAGGCCGGCGGCGCCGGGGCCATGATGGGTGATGTGGCCGCCGATGGTCGCGGGCGGCGCGATGATCGCATCGCCCGGCCGGCAGGTGGCCATGAAGGCGTAGAGATTGGCGATCGCGCCAGACGGCACCCGAAGTTCGGCATAGTCGGCCTGAAACACCTCGGCGCACAGTTCGGCGGCGATGACCTCGATCTCCTCGATCGCCTCCAGGCCCATCTCGTATTTGTCACCCGGATAGCCGAGCGAGGGGCGCGAGCCGAGGCCGGCGGCGAGCAGCGCTTCGGCGCGCGGGTTCATGACATTGGTCGCCGGGTTGAGATTGAAGCATTCGCGCTCATGGATGGTGCGGTTGCGGGCAACGAGTTCGTCGATACGGTCGGCCAGTTGGTCGATCGCGCTGTCCGCGGTACGGTTGGCGATATCCTGGACATGGCTTTCGCAGGCGTCCGGTACCCATGACCGGTTCTTCAAGGCCGTCATTGCGCCCTCCCGTTCTCTGGGGCCAGATGATCAAAGCGGGCGGTGTGTCGCAATGCAAATCGTCGAACTGTGCGATGATTTTTCCGGCGGTGCCGGTCATTTCGGGGCGCTGCCCGTCGTCTGCGTTGTTGTGAGTCGCCATCAAAGCCGCTTAATATCGGACAGGCAGAGTGCGTGCTTTGAGCGCTTCCGAACAAGCGTAAGGCGGCCCAACGAGAAGGAATTGCGGAAATGGCTACCTATGAATGCGAAGTCTGCGGCATGAGCGTCAATGCTTCCTGCGGCAAATGCGATGCGCCGCTGAACAACGGCACGCTGACGCTCGACAATGGCGCCGAGGTGCAGATTTCCGAATGCCCGAACGGTCACGGCAAGATCAAGTCGCCGATGTGCTGCGGTCAGGACATGGCCTGCGCGGCGTGATCCTGGAGCGCTACTGTCCGGGCAAAGTGGTTTCTGTTGTCCATCTGACCTCTATCCGTCGTCATTGCCCGCTTCATGCGGGCAATCCAATGGCCTTTCGGTGTTCAGAAGCGCCTGAGTTTCTTGGGCGATACCATCGCTCATATTGAAAGGCCAATGGACCGCCCGGATAAACCGGGCGGTGACGAGCGAGGCGGCGGTGACGACGGGGAGAGAGGCGAAACCCCTCGTCCAAGCGTCGCACATAAGAAACGGCCTCCCTGCGGTGGCAGGGAGTCCGTTCATTTGTCGGGACTGCGCTCAGATCACAGCGGCGGGATGCGGAGCACCTGGCCGGGGTAGATCTTGTCGGGATGGGTCAGCATCGGCGTGTTGGCCTCGAATATGGTGTTGTATTCGCCGCCCTTGCCCTTGCCGTAATGCGCTTCGGAAATCTTCCAGAGCGTGTCGCCCTTCTCGACCGTGTAGAAGGTCGCGTCCGGCTCCTGTTCCGCCACCGCAATCGCTTCCTCGACCTTGGCGATGCCGAGCACATTGCCCATGGCCAAAACGATCTTTTCGCGGATCGAATTCGACGGCGCCTTGCCGGAAACGGCGACCGTATCGCCCTTTACCTCGACCTTCAGATCCTCGGCCTCCAGGCCGTGCTTTTGCACCTCCTTGGCGAGATCATCGGCGGTCGGCGCTTCCTCCTCGGACCCGATGCCGAGCTTCTCGCCGACGCTCTTGATGAAATCGAACACACCCATGACTGCCTCCTCGTTTGGCCCGGGAAAGTTTTAAAACCAGAGTTCCAATATCATCCTTCACCCGACACGACACAACAGAATAATTCCGTCACGCCGGGTTTCGCTCCCTGTTGCCCGGTCGAGGCTCTTGCGCTCCGTTTTGCAGTCCTACCCGGCCCTTCCATAGCCGCCCGCCGTCGGCGTCCTGACGATGACGGCTTCGCCGGCCGCAACCTCGGTCTGGTCGCAGCCCTCAAGTTCTTCGAGCCGGCCGTCGAGGCGGCGGATGAAGGTGGCGCCGGTCTCGCCCGGCGCACCGCCGCCAAGCCCGAACGGGCGGACGCGCCGGTGCGAGGAGAGGATGGCGCAGTGCATCTTTTCCAGGAAACGGATGCGTCGCTCGGTGCCGCCGCCGGCGTGCCATCTTCCCTTGCCGCCCGAGCCTTCGCGGACGTGGAAATCCTCGAGCAGGACCGGAAAGCGGAATTCCAGGATCTCCGGGTCGGTCAGGCGCGAATTGGTCATGTGGGTGTGGACCGCATCGACACCGTTGAAATCCGGTCCGGCCGGTGAGCCGGAGCAGATCGTCTCGTAATACTGATAGCGCTCATTGCCGAAGGTGAGATTGTTCATGGTCCCGGATGACGCTGCCATTGCTCGAAGCGCGCCGAAGAGCGCGTTGGTGACGTGCTGGCTGGTCTCCACATTGCCGGCGACGACGGCGGCCGGGTAGGCCGGCTTCAGCATCGAGCCTTCCGGCACGATGATGTCGATCGGCTCCAGGCAGCCCGCATTCATCGGAATCCGGCCCTCGACCATGACCCGGAAGACATAGAGCACGGCCGCCCGCGTCACCGGCTCCGGGGCGTTGAAATTGTTGTTTTGCACGGGGCTTGTGCCGGTGAAGTCGACACTCGCCCGGCGCGCCGTCTTGTCGACGCTGATCTTCACCTTGATGACGGCGCCCTGGTCGGTCTCGTAAGCGAATTCGGAATCGGACAATGCCTCGATCACCAGGCGCACGCTTTCGGCCGCGTTGGCGCGGACGTGGCGCATATAGGCTTCGACCACGTCGAGGCCAAAATGCTCGACCATGCGGGCGAGCTCGTGCACGCCCTTTTCGTTGGCGGCGATCTGCGCCTTCAGATCGGCGATGTTCTGCTCGACATTGCGGGCGGGCCAGCGGTGAGCGGTGAGCAGGTCGATCAGCTCGGCTTCGCGGAAACGGCCGGCTTCCACCAGCTTGAAATTGTCGATGAGCACGCCTTCCTCGTCGACAGTGGTCGCCAGCGGTGTCATCGAACCGGGCGCCGAGCCGCCGATATCGGCGTGGTGGCCGCGGCTCGCAGACCAGAACAGAATTCCTTCACCGGCCTCGTCGAAGACCGGCGTGACCACGGTGATGTCGGGCAGATGCGTGCCGCCATTATAGGGCGCGTTCAAGGCATAGACGTCGCCGGGGGCGATGCGGCCCTCGTTGGCGTCGATGATCGCCTCGACCGAGCGATCCATGGAGCCGAGATGGACCGGCATGTGCGGAGCATTGGCGACGAGCCGGCCTTCGGCATCGAAGACGGCGCAGGAGAAGTCGAGCCGCTCCTTGATGTTGACCGAATGGGCGGTGTTCTGCAGCGTCACCCCCATCTGCTCGGCGATCGACATGAAGAGGTTGTTGAACACTTCGAGCATGACCGGATCGGCGTCGGTGCCGATGGCGACGCGCTTCGGCAGCGGCGTGATGCGGGAAAGCACGATGTCGTCGATGGCAGAGATCTCCGCGCCCCAGCCGGGCTCGACGACGATCGTCTGGTGCGGCTCGATGATCAGCGCCGGGCCGACGATGCGGTGGCCGGGGGCGAGATCGGCGCGGCTGAAGATGCCGGCCTCGTGCCAGGCGCCGTCGGAGAAGAAGCGGGTGGCACCGGAGGGGCGCGGGTTCACATCGCTCAGATCGTGCGCCGCCTCGGCGAGTTCGACATCGCCGCCGAGGCTTTCGATCTCGATCGTCTCCACGACCAGCGGCTTGTCGGAAAGCACGAAGCCGAACTGCTTTTTGTGGGCGGCCTCGAAACCGGCGATCATGTCGTCGCGGCCGCCATAAGGCACGACGATGGTCGTGTCGGTGCCGTCATAGCGCAGATGCGCACGCACGAAAGTCCTTATGTCGGAATCGCTTATGCCCTGTTTTGCAAGTTCAGATTCAGAATCGAGACGCAATCCGGCGATCGTTTCTTCAAGTTCTGAATCAGATTCAAGATCGAGCCGTTTCAGCACGGCGCGGCTGCGGTTTGCCCTGACCACGGCGAGCCCCATGCCGAAGGCGGAGAGGATGCCGGAGAAGGGGTGGATGAGCACCGTCTTCATGCCGAGCGCATCGGCGACGAGGCAGGCGTGCTGGCCGCCGGCGCCGCCGAAAGAGTTGAGCGCGTATTCGGTGACGTCATAGCCGCGCTGCACCGAAATCTTCTTGATGGCGTTGGCCATGTTGTCGACGGCGATTTTTAGAAAACCGTCGGCGACCTCTGCGGCCGAGCGGCCGTCGCCGATCTCGGCGGCGAGTTCGGCAAAGGCGGCGTGCACGGCTTCGGCGTCGAGCGCCTCGTTCTGGCCGGGGCCGAAAATCTGCGGGAAAAGCTCGGGGACCAGCTTGCCGACCATCAGATTGGCGTCGGTGACGGCGAGCGGGCCGCCGCGGCGGTAGCATTTCGGGCCGGGATTGGCGCCGGCCGAGTCCGGACCGACCTGGAACCGGCCGGCCTCATAATGAAGCACCGAGCCGCCGCCCGCGGCCACCGTATGAATCCGCATCATCGGCGCGCGCATGCGCACGCCCGCGACCTCGGTCTCGAATGTGCGCTCATATTCGCCGTCGAAATGGGAGACGTCGGTGGAGGTGCCGCCCATGTCGAAGCCGATCACCTTGTCGAAGCCGGCGAGGCGGGCGGTCTCGACGCAGCCGACAACGCCGCCGGCCGGGCCGGAGAGGATCGCGTCCTTGCCCTGAAAGAGGTCGGCGGCGGTGAGCCCGCCCGACGACATCATGAACATCAGCCGCGGGCTGTCGCCGGCCGATTCGGCCTGGCCGCCGAGTTCGCCGGCGACCTGATCGACATAGCGGCGCAGGATCGGCGACAGATAGGCATCGACCACGGTGGTGTCGCCGCGCCCGACCAGCTTGATCAGCGGCGAGACCTCATGGCTGACCGAGACCTGCGGAAAGCCGGCATGGCGGGCCAGATCGGCGACGATGCGCTCGTGCTCGGGATAGCGGTAGGCGTGCATGAAGGCGATCGCCACGGAGCGGATGCCGCTCTGATAAATCGAATCAAGATCGGCGCGTATCGCCTCGGTATCCGGGGCGATTTCCACCGTGCCGTCGGCCCGCACCCGTTCGGCGACCTCGACGACGGTCTCGTAGAGAAGGTCGGGTTTGACGATCTCGCGGGCGAAGATGTCGGGGCGGGCCTGGTAGCCGATCTTGAGCGCATCGGCAAAGCCCCTGGTGATGAGAAGCGCGGTGCGGTCGCCCTTGCGCTCAAGCAGCGCGTTGGTGGCGACCGTCGTGCCCATCTTGACGGCGGCGATGTGCTCGGCCGGGATCGGCGCGCCGGGTTTAAGACCGAGCAGGTCGCGAATGCCCTGGACGGCGGCGTCGCGATAGGCTTCCGGGTTCTCCGACAAGAGTTTTTCGGCGCGCAATTCACCGTCCGGGCGCCGGGCGACGATGTCGGTGAAGGTGCCGCCCCGGTCGATCCAGAAATCCCATTTGCCGCCTTCAGCGCTCATGCGTTCTCGCTCCGCCGCTATCCTGCTTGTTGGCCGGCACGCTAACCCGTGCCGGTGATAACGTCAACAATTTATCGATAAAATGTCGATATTGTTGCGATTGAAAGGCGAATGGTGTAGACGGATTTGCGCAATCGAAGGAGAAGGATGTGGCGGGGAAGAAGGTGAAGGTGGCCGAGAGCCGGCCGGCGGCGGGGCCGGTCGTTTCCGCCGAATTGCTGGCATCGGGCGCGATGCCGGCGCTGTCGGAGCTCGAATTCGGCATGATCATGAGCTGGCATGCGTTCCAGCGCTGGATGGTGCGCTGCATGGCAGCCGCCGGCCATGCCGATCTCGGGCCGCTCGACGTGCTCGTGCTGCACTCGGTCAATCATCGCGGCCGCGCCAAGCGGCTCGCCGACATCTGCCTCGTGCTCAATGTCGAAGACACGCACACGGTGACCTATTCGGTGCGCAAGCTGGAGGCGCGCGGGCTTGTTAGAAGCGGCCGCCAGGGCAAGGAAAAGACGGTGATTGTGACGGCCGAGGGCGCGGCGGCCTGCGCCGCCTATCACGCGGTGCGCGAGCGGCTGCTGGTCGCCGGGGTAAAAACGCTCGGTTTCGACCCGGCGGCGATCAGCGACATTGCCGCGCTTCTGCGGTCGATGTCGGGGCAGTACGACCAGGCGGCACGGGCGGCCGCGGCACTGTGATGGCGCGCGGGTAGGAATAGCGGCGGGCGTTTCGACGGCCGAAGGGGATACACATGGACTATGTCAATCTCGGCAACACCGGCCTGAAGGTTTCGCGCCTCTGCCTCGGCTGCATGTCCTACGGTTCATCGTCGTGGCGCGAATGGGTGCTCGACGAGGCCGAGGCGATGCCCTTCTTCCGCCAGGCGCTCGATCTCGGCATCAATTTCTTCGATACCGCGGATATTTACAGCGGCGGCGAAAGCGAGTGCATCACCGGCAAGGCGCTCGGGCTGATGGCGCGGCGCGAGGACGTGGTGATCGCCACCAAGGTCGGGCTCAGGACCGGCGAGGGGCCGAACGCGCGCGGGCTGTCGCGCAAGCACATCATGCAGTCGATCGATGCCTCGCTGAAACGGCTCGGCACCGACTATGTCGATCTCTACCAGATCCACCGCTACGACTATACGACGCCGATCGAGGAGACGCTGGAGGCGCTCAACGATGTGGTGCGCGCCGGCAAGGCGCTCCATCTCGGCGCCTCGTCGATGTTCACCTGGCAGTTCGCCAGCGCGGTGATGAAACAGCGGCGGGCGGGCTATGCCGAATTCGTCTCGATGCAGAATTTCTACAATCTCGTCTACCGCGAGGAGGAGCGCGAGATGATCCCGTTCTGCCGCGCCGAGGGCATCGGGCTCATCCCGTGGAGCCCGATCGCGCGCGGCTTCCTTGCCGGCAACCGGCCGCAGGAGGGCGACAAGACGGTGCGCGGCCGCACCGACGATCTGGCGCATGGCTATTTCGGCACCGCGCAGGACTACGCCATTGCCGAACGGGTGGCGCGGGTCGCCGACAAGCTCGGCGTGAAACCGGCGCAGGCGGCGCTCGCCTGGTTGCTGGCCAAGCCCGGCGTCTCGGCGCCGATCATCGGCGCCACCAAGCCGCACCATCTCGACGATGCCGCAGGCGCGCTCTCAATCACGCTCGACGCGCTGACGATTGAGCATCTGGAAGAGCCGTACCAGCCGCGCGCCGTGGCAGGGCATGATTGAGGCGGCGGCCGCGAGTTTAGACGTTATTTCTTGCGTAACGTCTCTTTGATAAGGAGAATCAGGCTTGCTTTGTTCCCTTTTTGTACATATCACGATCAGATCTCAATAGAGAGCGTGAGGCATGGCTCAAAGATCAGCGATCGAATGGACCGACGCGACATGGAATCCGGTAACCGGTTGCACCAAAGTCGGTCCAGGCTGTGAGAATTGCTACGCGGAGCGGTTCGCTGAGCGATGGCGTGGTGTAGTGGCGCACCCGTATGAACAAGGTTTCGATCTACGTCTTTGGCCGTCGCGCCTAAGGCAGCCGTCAGAGTGGAAGAAGCCTCGCATGATCTTTGTCAATTCGATGAGCGATCTATTCCATAAGGACATCGACCGAAACTATGTTGACAAGGTCTTTGAGGCGATGGAAGCGGCCGATTGGCATGTTTATCAAGTGTTGACGAAACGCAGTTCACCGATGCGAAACTATGTCCGGGATCGATATAACGACGCTGCTGTCCCAACGCATATTTGGCTTGGCGTGTCGGTTGAAGACGGCGCTCATACAAGACGTATCGAACATTTAAGGCAGATCAACTCGGAGGCCCGCTTTGTCTCATTCGAACCGCTGCTGGGTCGAATTGGCAGTGTTGATCTTAGCGGCATTGCGTGGGCGATCGTCGGTGGCGAAAGCGGTCCGCGAGCCCGGCCCATGAAGCCGGCATGGGCGACTGAACTACGCTTGGCGTGCGAACGTTTCGGAGTTGCGTTCTTCTTTAAACAATGGGGCGGAGCCCGTCCCAAGTCAGGCGGGCGTTTGCTCGACGGTGCGGAATGGAACGGGTTTCCGACCCACATCGTGCCGAAGCGGATACTTGCCGAGATTGTATGAAGCGGGATCACAAGGAAAGCAGGGTGGGCCCTTGGGCGGTTCAAAAACTGAACGCGCTTGAGGATTACCTACGGTACTACAACACGGCGCTCAAAAATCAGCCGTTCACTCGTATCTACATCGATGCTTTTGCAGGTTCTCCCGTGTCAAAAGTGCGTGGTTCAGGCGTGCCGCCCGAACCGAGCCCGTTTCTCGATGAGGCCGAGGATTCCGAGGCGCAGGAGCAATTCATCCAGGGTTCGCCAATCCGCGCGCTCAACATCGAGAACGGGTTCCATCGGCATTACTTCTTCGATCTTGACGAAAGCCGCGCCGAAACGCTGCGGGACCTTTGCAAGGCGACCGAAAATGTTACGGTCACGGTCGGCGACTGCAATCCCCTGATCCGCGAACTTGCAAAAAACCTTCATGATCGAAAACTGCGCGGCATTGCCTTCCTTGATCCGTACGGTGCGCATCTCGAATGGGACACCGTCGAATCCCTCGCTGTAACCGGCACGATGGAGGTAATCATTAACTTTCCGGTTGCGATGGCGATCAATCGTCTGATCACGAAGTCAGGGAACGTACCGGAGAATTGGAGCGATCAGCTAACACGTTGTTTCGGTACAGAAAGATGGCGCGACATTGCTTACGACATCCGAAAGGATTTGTTTGGTAATGAATTAGTGGAAAAGAAGGGAGATGTTGCAGGTCGCCTGCTTGATCTTTATTTGGGGCGTTTGCGGGATATTTTTCCTTACGTCGCGACGCCGCGCCTCATTCGCAATACTAAAGGAGCGCCACTTTACTATTTAATATGGGCGGGCCCGAATAGACTCGGCTTGAAAGGTGCCGACTACATCCTGAAGCAGGGCGAAAAAGTCGCGAAATCACGCTAGCCGTAGTGCTCACGTCGCTCATCTCATCAGCCCCACAATCCCCCGGGGTATTCTCGCCCGCCAGAATCGCTAAACTGCAGACTCGACGGGGGCGTTCGTATTGCTCATCGATGCGGGTGACGGGGCTCGCCCATCCACCCGCTCGGGGGCAGCGCGGCGAGGATATCGGTGTGGGGATTTGGGACAGGATCGGCGAGCTTGCCGGCCAGCTGCGGCAGCGGACGCCGCTGATCGAGACAATCGCGGGGCTCGCGCGCCAGCTCGTCGGCGACCGGGAATCGCGCCGCAAGCTCACCTTCACCATGGCGATGATCGCGCTGTCGGCGAAGATGGCCAAGGCCGACGGCGTCGTCACGGCGGACGAAGTCCGCGCCTTCCAGGAATTGTTCGACTTGCCGGCCGGGCAGGAGGCGAACGTCGCCCGCATGTTCGACCTGGCTCGCGGCGACATCGCCGGTTACGACCGCTATGCCGCGCAGATCGCCAGCCTCTACAAAGACGAGCCGGCGATGCTCGCCGATATCGTCGAGGGCCTGTTTCACATCGCCAAGGCCGACGGCGTCGTGCACGAGGCCGAGGACGCCTTTCTGCACCGGGTGGCCATGATTTTCGGGATTTCGGAGGCCGAATTCGGCACGATCCGCGCCCGCCATGTCGTCGACGGCAGCGATCCTTATGTCATCCTCGGCGCCGACCGCGGCATGAGCGATGCCGAAATCCGCCGCCACTACCGCAAATTGGTGGTCGAAAACCATCCCGACCGGCATATCGCGCTCGGCATGCCGGAGGAGTTCATCCGCATCGCCACCGAAAAACTCGCCGCCATCAACGAAGCCTATGACCGTATCGCCGCAGAGCGGGGCCTGTGACCCGCCGATGACCACCGCACTGCAATGCCAGTTCCGGCCGTCGCCGAATTTCGGGCCGCGCCGCGGCGGCCGCCGGCCCGACATGATCCTCATCCACTACACCGGCATGGAGGATGACGACGAGGCGCTCGACTGGCTGTGCAATCCGCGCTCGCACGTGTCCGCGCACTATTTCGTCGGCGCCGACGGCACGATCATCCAGCTCGTCGACGAGGCGCAGCGCGCCTGGCATGCGGGCGAGTCGTCCTGGGCCGGCGAAAACGACATCAACTCGGCCGCGATCGGCATCGAGATCGCCAATGCCGGCCACGACTTCGGGTCGCCTTCGTTTCCCGAGCCGCAGATCGCGGCGGTGATTGCGCTGTGCCGGGCGATTGCGGCGCGCCACGGCATCCGGCCCGAGCGGGTGCTCGGCCATTCCGACGTGGCGCCGGGGCGCAAGGCCGATCCGGGCGAGCGGTTCCCCTGGTATGAGCTGGCGGCGGCCGGCATCGGCCACTATGTCGACCCGGCGCCGTTGACCGCCGGCCCGGTCCTCAAGGCGGGGGATACCGGCGCCGAAATCCAGTCGCTGCAGGCGCGGCTTGCGGCCTATGGCTACGGCATTGCCCAAAGCGGCCGGTACGACAAGGAGACGGCGGCGGTTGTGACCGCCTTGCAGCGCCATTTCCGGCCGCAGCGGGTCGACGGCATCGCCGATCCCTCGACGCGGGAGACGCTGGAAAACCTGCTGGCGGCATTGCCGAAGCGCTGAATCAAATCAGGATATTGCGCCGATCCGTTCAGCTTATGATTCCGGTTTAAGACGTAGCCGCCGCGCCGGGGCGGATGGCGTAACCGCGTCTATATAGGCGTCATTGCGATCCCGGCGGAAGCCGGGGGAAGCAATCCAGGGCGTCATGCTCTGCATTGGATTGCCGCGGCGCCTGTCGGCGCCTCGCAATGACGAGCGAAGACGACGCCACCGCTCCCCTCCCCCTTGCGGGGAGGGGTCGGGGGTGGGGGTCGAAAAGAAGAAAACGCGACGCTTTCGAGTTGCGCATACGTTTGCTTATACCCCCACCCGGCCGGCGCTGACGCGCCGTCCACCCTCCCCGCAAGGGGAGGGCAATCGCATTTGGGCAGTTGGCTTCAGCGCAACGTCCCTCTTGCGATGGCCGTGGAAAACGGTCGGCTGCGCGCGGCCTCCAAAGCCCTCTCCCCTTGGGGAGAGGGTTGGGTGAAAGGGATAAACGACAAGCCCCGATCACCCTCACCCGACTTCGCCCAGCGGTTCGGCTTCGCCTCACCGGATCTCCGTATCCCTCTCCCTCAAGGGAGAGGGTGAGGTCCGAGTACTCCGCGTATGCAATAGCCCTGCGGCAAGGGGGAGGGGAGTGTTGCCATCGGCGTTTGAACACGCCGCCCGGCATCAGTCACCGCCAACCGCGCGCTTGACCGAGGTCGGCACCTCGACCCCGTCGAGCAGGCGGGAATCGCCGACCGGTGCGCCGAGCACGGTCGCAACCGGGATGACGCCGCCCCAGATCGGCAATTCGTAGTCGGACTCTTCGTCGACCGGCTCGCCGGAGCGGCACTTGGCCGAGGCCGCTTCGATGTCGACGGCGACGACGCCGGTGGCCTTCTCCTCCTTTTTCGACATCGGCCGCACCTCGTCCCAGCGCCCGGCCAGCAAATGGTCGGTGATGATCTTCAGCGCCCGCTCCTTTTCTCGCGCACCTGTGACAGGACGGGTGGTGCCGTGGACGACGACGGAGCGATAATTGGCGGAGTGATGGAAGGCGGAGCGGCCGACGACGATGCCGTCGAGTAGCGTGACGGTGATCGAGACCGGCGCGCCGCCGGCAAGGCGCTTCAGCATGCGCGTCGCCTTGGCGCCGTGCAGATAGACGGTGTCGCCGTCGCGGCCATAGACCATCGGCACCACGATCGGGCGCTCCTGGTCGATGAATCCGACATGGGCGAGGAACCCCTCGTCGAGGATGGCGTGGACGGTGGCGCGCTGATAGTCGGCGCGATTGCCGACGCGGACCTTGTTGAGCTTGGTGATTTCGTAGCTGTCTGCGGACATCGGGATGTCTTTTCTTTCGGTTCAGCGCGGGTTCTTTATGGCCGACCGGCAGCCGTCGGGCTTGAAGACGCGTGTCGTCGAGGCGGGGAAGTTCAGAAGCTTCTCGGCCGGACGTATCGGCCGGCGCACCAGTTCGCCGCCGCAATTGGGGCAGCGGCCGCCGAGCGTCTCGGCGCAATCGGCGCAGAAGGTGCACTCGAAGGAACAGATCCGCGCCGCTTCGGATGCAGGCGGAAGGTCGACGTCGCAGCACTCGCAGCCAGGCTTCATCAGCAGCATCGTTCTCTCCTCACTGTCGGTTCCTTTTCCGACAGTTTTTGCGCCAGCAAAAGAGCGGATTTGGAAAAACCGCCAGCGCGAAGCGGTCACCCGGCGGCGTTTTGCGCTGCACTTGATCGACACGCCTATTTAAAGTCCCTGATAGGGGATCGGCAAATCCCTCGCCTTTAGGCGACGGGATGCGTAGCATCCTGGACTATGCAGGATTACAAGCGCGGCAGCCAT
>JANQEG010000061.1 GCA_028278505.1 Rhodobiaceae bacterium | reverse complement strand
TGTTGAATTTATTTTAGGAAAATGGTGGAGCCGAGGGGAATCGAACCCCTGACCTCTTGAATGCCATTCAAGCGCTCTCCCAACTGAGCTACGGCCCCGTCCATTGCGATCGGGCGGCATCGGCGGTTCTGCGCGCGGGTTTGGGAATGTCGCGCGGCCGCTGCCGGGCCCTCGCAGGCCGGCGGAACATAGGCTCCGCCGGCGGGCGAATCAACTCCAAAAGCGCCGAAGCTGATAGGTGGACAGCTATCCCGGCATCGACCGGCACCAGTACCGCCGGCAGACAGGCCGTTCCGAAATCAGAGCTCCATCAGCCGGATCGCCGTCGGGCCCATGATGACCACGAACAGGCAGGGCAGGAAGAAGACGATCATCGGCACGGTCAGTTTCGGCGGCAGGGCGGCGGCCTTCTTTTCCGCCTCCTGCATGCGCATGTCGCGGTTTTCCTGGGCGAGCACGCGCAGCGCCGTCGACAGCGGCGTGCCGTAGCGTTCGGCCTGGATGAGCGCGGTCGTCACGCCCTTGACGCCGTCGAGGCCGGTGCGACGCCCAAGATTCTCATAGGCCTGGCGCCGCTCCTGCAGATAGCTGAGTTCGGCCGTGGTCAGCGCCATCTCCTCGGCGAGCTGCGGCGACTGGAGGCCGATCTCCTCGCTCACCTTCTGGAAGGCGGCCTCGATCGACATGCCCGATTCGACGCAGATCAGCATCAGGTCGAGCGCGTCCGGCCAGGCCCGGCGGATCGACAATTGCCGCTTGGTGATGGTGTTCTTCAGCCACAGATTGGGCAGATACGACCCGGTCAGGCCGATGCCGGCGGCCATGCCCACCTTGACGATCGCCGGCACATCGAAATCGTCGCCGGTCAGCAGGTAGAACGCCACGAAAAGAAAGACGATGAACGGCGCGACGAAGCGGGCAAACGCGAAGGTGGTCACCGGCGCCTCGCCGCGGAACCCGGCCATGCGCAGCTTGCCGACAATGCCCTCGTCGACGAGCCGCCGCTTCAGATCGAGGCCCTCGACGACGCGGCGGACGAAGGCGCGCTGTTCCTGGCGCAGCGACACCTTCTCGTCCTTGGCCGCGTTCAGCCGGGCGCGCTCGCGGGCACGCATTTCCTCGCGCTCATGCGCCACATATTTCATGCGCTTGGACAAGTGGTCGTTGGACAGCATCGGCATGGCGACGGTCACAATGGTGGCGAAGACGGCGATCGCCGTGAACAGCCCGACCATGAATTGCGGGTCGGTGAGCGCATTGACGACAGCGTTCATGGCTCTCTCCCGCTAGAAATCGAAGTTGATCATCTTGCGCATCACCATGACGCCGCAGAACATCCAGAAAGCGCAGCCGAGCAGCATGACATTGCCGAGCCGCTCGGTGAACAGCAGCAGGATGTAGTCGGGGCTGGTCAGGTAGACCAGGACCATCACCACAACCGGCAGGACGCCGATGATAGCGGCCGATGCCTTGGCCTCCATGCTCATCGCCTGGATCTTGCCGTTCATCTTCTTGCGATCGCGCAGCACCCGCGACAGATTGCCGAGAACCTCGGAGAGATTGCCGCCGGCCTTTTGCTGAATGGCGATGACGATGCAGAAGAAGTTTGATTCGGGAAGCGGGATCCGGTCATAGAGCCGGCCGATCGCCTCATGCATCGGCATGCCGAGCTTCTGGGCGTCGATGATCTTCTGAAACTCCTCGCGGACCACGGCATCGGGCGATTCCCGGGAAATGATGTTGAGGCAATCCGCGAGCGGCAGGCCGGCCTTGATGCCGCGGACGATGACATCGACGGTGTTCGGGAATTCGTTGATGAAGCGCTTGATCCGCCGCTTGGTGCGGAAGCTGACATACCAGCGCGGCATGCCGAGCGCGCCGACCACGCCGATGCCGATCGACACCAGGAACGGCACGTTCGACAAGAGCGCGCCGGCGAGCGTCATCAGGCCGAGCATGGCCGAAAACAGATAGAACTGGCGCGTGCTCCAGTTCAGCCCGGCGCGCTCCAGACGCAGCGGCATGGAAACGGACTTGTTTCCCTTCTTCTCCAGATGCTTCTGCTTTTCTTCGATCTTCTGGAGCTTGTCGAGAACCGCCTGACGATTGCCGGCGTCCGTTGCACGAATGCGCGAAGCGGTCTTCTCGCGCCCCTGGACGTTGGCGATGCGTTTTTCGGCCTCCTTCTCGCCGCTGAGCGTGGGATAGAGGAAGACGTAGGCGAGGCCGCCGGCAAAAAGCGTCGCCAGCCCGGCGACCGCGAGGATTGTGACATCGGCTCCGAACATCCCGCGGCCCTCAGTTGATCGCCGTGCCGTCGCCGGCTGCGGCATCGAGCGCGTTGGCCAGATTGACCTCCTCGCCGAAGTAGCGGGCGCGGTCCCAGAACTGCGGCCGGCCGATGCCGGTGGAGCGGTGCCGGCCGACAAGGTTCCCGGACGCGTCCTCGCCGGAGAGCTCGTAGACAAAGAGGTCCTGGGTGATGATCACCTCGCCCTCCAGCCCCATCACCTCGGTGATGTGGGTGATGCGGCGCGAGCCGTCGCGCAGGCGCGAGGCCTGAATGATGACGTCGATCGAACCGACGATGATGTCGCGGACGGTCTTGGAGGGCAGATTGTAGCCGCCCATGGCGATCATCGATTCGATACGATTGAGGCATTCCCGCGGGCTGTTGGCGTGGATCGTGCCCATCGAGCCGTCGTGACCGGTGTTCATCGCCTGCAGCAGATCGAAGACCTCCGGTCCGCGCACCTCGCCGACGATGATCCGCTCCGGCCGCATGCGCAGGCAGTTCTTGACGAGGTCGCGCATGGTGATCTCGCCTTCGCCCTCGATGTTTGGCGGACGGGTCTCCAGACGCACCACATGCGGCTGCTGCAGTTGCAGCTCGGCGGAGTCTTCGCAGGTGATGACGCGTTCGTCGGGCTCGATATAGCGGGTCAGACAGTTCAGCAGCGTCGTCTTGCCGGAGCCGGTACCGCCGGAGATGACCACGTTGCAGCGGCACTTGCCGATGATCTTGAGGACGTCGGCGCCTTCGGGGGTGATCGAGCCGAACTTCACCAATTGCTCAAGCGTGAGCTTGTCCTTTTTGAATTTGCGGATGGTCAGCGCCGGGCCGTCGATCGCCAGCGGCGGGGCGATGACGTTGACGCGGCTGCCGTCGGGTAGGCGGGCGTCGCAGATCGGGCTGGCTTCATCGACGCGGCGGCCGACCTGGCTGACGATCCGCTGGCAGATGTTCATCAACTGGCTGTTGTCGCGGAACCTGACGCGGGTCTGCTGCACCTTGCCGGCGACTTCGATGTAGGTCGTCTCGGCGCCGTTGACCATGATGTCGGCGATGTCGTCGCGCGCCAGCAGCGGCTCCAGCGGGCCGTAGCCGAGCACGTCGTTGCAGATGTCGTCGAGCAGATCCTCCTGCTCGGCGATCGACATGACGACGTTCTTTATCGCGATGATTTCGCTGACGATGTCGCGGATCTCGTCGCGCGCCGATTCCGGATCAAGGCGGGCCAGCTGCGACAGATCGATGGCATCGATCAACGCCCCGAAGATCTGCGTCTTGGTGTCGTAGTAATCGGAACCGCGGGCGACCTCCACCGGTCCGGGGCTGGCTATCGGCTGCATCGGCGCGCCTGCTGCGGCCGGTGCCTGCGGCGCCGTTTGCGGCGGCTCGGCCTGGACCGGCGTCGGGCTCGGCGCCTCGGCGGCGGGCTCGGAAGGCGCCGGCCGATCGTCCTTCGGCGGCGCCGAAGGCTTCGGCGCCGGGTGGTCGGTCGTCGTCGATCCTCGCTTACCAAACATCAACCAGGCCCGGGCTCAGCTCTTCTTCATTTTCGGCAGGAAACGCTGCAGCAGCGGCGCCAAACCGGAACGCTTCTGCGGCGCCGTTTGCGTCCGCTGCAGGACGATCTGTGCGAGATTGCCGATCTTCTCGGCGACCTCGTGGTTTGCGGCCAGTTCCGAGATCATCTGTCCGTTATTGGCCGCGGTCGCAAAAAGCTGCGGTTCGAACTTGATCACCGCCGCCGGCTCGACGTTCAGGGCGGCGGCGAAATCGCTCGCCGAGATCTCCGGCCGCTTCGGCACCTCGGTCATGTTGAGGACCAGTTGCGGCGGACGATCGTTCGGGCGCGCCGAAATGAGCTGATCGAAGATGTTCTTGGCGTTGCGCAGGCTGGCCAGATCCGGCGTCGCGGTGATGACGATCTCGTCGGCGGTGACCAGCACCGACTTGACCCAGGACGACCAGACGTGCGGCACGTCAATGATCACCGTCGGCACCGTCTTGCGGGCCACGTCGAGCACCTGCGAGAACACGTCGGCGGAAAGATCATAGGTCTTGTCGACGGTTGCCGGCGCCGCGAGCAGGTTGAGGTTTTCCGTGCATTTGGCCAGCAGGCGGTCGAGGAAGACGTCGTCGATGCGATCGGGCGAATTGACGGCATCGGCGATGCCCTGCACCGGATCCTTGTTGAGATCGAGACCGGCGGTGCCGAACGGCAGGTCGAGGTCGACGAGCGTGACACCGCCCTCATGGTTGCAGGCGATCGCCCAGGCGACGTTGTGGGCCATGGTCGAGGAGCCGACGCCGCCCTTGACGCCGAAGAAGGCGATCGAGCGGCCGACCGGCTTGGATTCGCGATCCGCATAGAGGTCGCTGATCGCGGCGATGAACTCCATCACCGTGAACGGCGCGACGATGTATTCGCTGACGCCGCGCCGGATCAGTTCGCGATAGAGGTCGACATCGTTGACATGGCCGATGATGACCACCTTGGAGCCGGAATCGCAGACTTCGGCGAGGCGGTCGAGGGAGTCGAGCAGCTGCGCCGGCGGCTGGGTCGATTCCGCGATGATGAGATTGGGGGTCGGCGCATCGCCGTAGAAATCGATCGCGGCGGGAATGCCGCCCATATGGATCTTGGTGAACACCTTGACGAGGCGGCGGTCGCCGGAGGCGGTCTCGATGGTGTTGTAGACCTCGGGCGTGCTGCAGAACACCTGCAGCGATATGCGCGGAATCGGCTTGACTTCGCGGATTTCCGGTTCGTCCTGCGGCGTTTCCGCCACCGCGCTATCCAATGAGTAGGCGGGGTCCATCATTGGGCGACCTCGCTGACCTTTCCTTGACTGTCGTCGGCAGTTTGGGTGGCCGTGTCTTCACCCTCGCGGTATTTCTCGAACACGGTGGCGCGGCGACCGCCGTCACGCGGGGTCTCGCCGCGCGGCGTGATCAGGTCGCGCGGATTGTCGATCTGGGCGGCGAAATTGCGCTGGCTGGCGCAGCCGAAATTCCAGTAGTTCCGGTTTTCCATATCGCCGCTGATATCCTCCGGCCAGAAGCCGCATTGACCGGTGACCGCCTGCAGCCGCTCATAGGACAGCTTGACGGGCGGTGCAGTGTCGGGGTCGGCGGCCTGGTAGCTCTGGGTGACGATGTTGTCGCCATAGCCGATCTCGGTGAGGATCTGGCGCACTTCGCGGACGGTGTAGGAGGCGGCGACCTCGTTGGCCGCGCCGGCGGGCGCCAGCAGGAAAAGCGGACCGTCGCCGTCGGACCGGTAGCCGCGGACGAAGTCGGCGATCATGGCGCGGTCGGCGGCAACGAGCCGGCCGCCATGGACATCGACCGGGATCGACAGGGTCTCGGGCGCCCGCTGGACGACGATCGGATGGCGGTCCTGATAGGACATCGGCACCGAACCGGTGATCTCGCGGTTCTGGCCGCATCCGCTGAGCAGGAACGCGCAAGCGATGACCACGACGCCGGCGCCGAGCCAGCGCGGGAGCGGCGCGCGGTCATTGCCGTGATGCAATACGCTGACAGTCTTCTGCATCTTCTCTAACTCCGTTGGCCACATGCCGGTCACTCGACGATGAATCCGAAGCGGCCGTGATAAGTGCCTTTGCCGTTGCCGCCGCCGACGCCGTAAATCCGGTTCAGGCGATCAAGGAACACCGCCTGCGGATCGGAAGACGGCTCCAGATTGCGGCCCGGATCCTCGAGTTTTTGGCGATTGACCGCGCGGACCGTGTAGGGCGTGACGAGAATGACCAGCTCGGTCTCCTTGCGCTGAAAGTCGCGGCTGGAGAACAGGGTGCCCAGCACCGGCAGGTCCTTGAGCGCCGGAACGCCGTTGATGATCTGCCGGTATTCGTCGCGGACGAGGCCGGCGATCGCGACCGAACCGCCGCTCGGCAGTTCGACCGTCGTCGAGGCACGCCGCACCCGCAAGCCCGGCACGTTCAGCCCGGCAAGCTGGAACGAATACTCTTCGGACAGTTCGCTGACCTCGGTGTTCACCTTGAGGCTAATCCGTCCCGCGCTCATCACCACCGGCGTGAACGACAGGCCGATGCCGAAGGGCTTGTATTCGAGGACGATGTTGCCGTCGCTGTCGCGCGACGTCGGTACCGGAAACTCGCCGCCGGCGAGGAATTCCGCGGCCTCGCCGGAAATCGCCGAGAGATTCGGTTCGGCAAGAATGCGCACGACGCCGTTCTGTTCGAGCGCCTGCACAGTGGCCGAGATCGAATCGCCGTTCTTGCTCCAGGTGGCCGTGCCGACATTGTTGGCAATCAGATTGCCGGCCACCGAAAACGGATTGTTGGTGACCACCGCACTGGCCAGGCTGCCGGCATTGTAGGTCCCCGCCAGATCGATGCCCAACTGCTTGATGAGATTGCGCTGAACCTCGGCGACCGTCACCCGCAGCATGATCTGCTCCTTGTCGGCGGCGGCCACCATGTTGAGGACCTTGTCCTTGTCGCCGATGAAGCTGGCGGCGATGTCGCCGGCGCGCTGGGCGTCGGCCGCCGACGCGGCGGTTCCCTTCAGCGCGACCGATTCGCCGATCGATTCGACGCTGATGTTGGCATCGGGCAGCATCTTGCGGATGGTCGACTGCAGCACCTTGAGGTCACGGGCGACCTGAAGTTCGAGCACCGCCATCTGCTGGCCGGCCTCGTCGAAGAAGAAGACGTTGGCCTCGCCGACGGCAATGCCGAAGATGAAGGCACGGCGCGCGGTGCGCATGACTGCATCGGCGACCTTGGGATTGGAGACCATAACGTCGCGGGCATTGCGCGGCAGATCGACGGCGACCGATTTGTTGAGGCCGATCTTCACCTGCTTGACGACCGCGCCTGCGCCGATGCGGATCTGGCTCTGATAGTCTTCGGCGGCAAGCTGCGACGATCCCGCGCCCGCGGCCAGCACGACGGCGACCGCAACGGCCTTGGCCAGCTGCAACAAGGTTTTCATCTGCATCCCGTTACTCCCCGCGCCGCGCGCCGACGCCGCACGTCAATTCGAACCGGCCGGCCCTGCGATGCCGTATTTCACGATCGTCACGCTGCTGCGCTGTTGCCCGCCAGTCTTCAGGAAGTGTTCGTCGGTCTGGGGGCCGCCGGCGCTGGCGCCGGCGTCCTTGAGGCTGCGCAGCGACAGCGACAGCTCACCGAGCTGGTCGGCCAGGGCCAGCACCTCGGCCTGCGCCGGCGTCAGTTCCAGGGTTGCGGTCTTGCCGACGACGACCTTTTCGCCATCCTGCTCTTCGATGGTCTGGTCGATCGCCAGAACGCGAACATTGATCAGCACGGTTTCGGTGACAAACGCCTGTTCCGACCCCTGCGCCGCACCCTTGGTGCTGCGGCGGCGGGTCAGGATGACGTCGACGGAATCATTCGGCAGGATGAAGCCGCCGGCACCGGTCTCCGGCGATATCTCCGTCGATATGGCACGCATGCCCTTGGGCAGGATCGCCGACATGAAGCCGCGATCGGACCGCACCAGCTTGCCCTCCTTGATCGGCTCGCCGTTGAGGAAGGGCGACCGGGCGATGGCGCCGGCAACCTCGCTGATCGCTTCGGGACGATTGGACCGCAGGATGAAATTGGCGACCGTCGCCTCTTTCGGCCAGGGCTGCCACGACAGATCCGCCGCAGCAATGCCGAAACCGAGAGGAATGTCGCGCCCGGCGACCAGAACCTCGTCCATGTCGACTTCGGCAACGGGTTCCGGCGCGACCTCCTTGGGGCCCCCGCCGAGACCACTCGCAGCCATATAAGCGGCGGCACCGCCGGCCCCGAGCGCGATCAGCAAAACAATGATCTGCGCTTTGTTCATTGGACACAATCCCGATACTGCGGCGCACGCGCGCCTCCAATTCGAGAGCCAATGTGGCAAAGCAATCGTCAAATTATGGTTAATAGGACGTGAGCAATTCTAGATAATGGAGGGTTAATGGAACCCGCCATTGCCGGATGTCGGCGTTTTCGCGAAAAATTGCCCGCGGGAATGCCGGCTAGACGAGGTTTTCCAGCGCCGCCTTCACAAGCACGGTGTCCGGATACATGATGAGGCCCGTCGCTGCCAGGGCGATGCCATAGGGCACGCCGCCACCGTCACGGCGGAGCCGCGCGATCCAGTCGACCTCCAGGCTCCTGGCGGGCAGAAGGGCGTCTACGGCATGGCTGCGAAAGGCCAGGATGGCCATGGTCAAGACGCCGCCGAGAAGCGAAGCGATGAGGAGGAAGTCGTAGGCGCTGCCCCAGCCGAGCCACAGCCCGGTCGCGGCCGCCAGCTTGGCATCGCCGCCGCCGATCCAGTGCATGGCGAAGGCGAAGAAGGCGAGCACCAGGATCGCGCCGCCGGCGGCGAGGTGCAGGCCGAAAGTGTTCAAATCCATGCCCGTGGCCAAGGCGAGCACGACGAATCCGGCGACCAGGACCAGGGAAACCCTGTTGGAGATGGTCATGGTGAAGAGATCCGATGCCGCCGCATAGGCCATCGCCCACGGAAACAGCAGCAATACGATTATCTCGACCATCGAAACGTCCTTCCCGCGTGACCGGCGCACGATCGCGCTCGCGCCTTGATGTCGACTATCGCGCAATCGCCTCAAGTTTCGGTAAACACGGCGGCCCCGAAGAGCTGCAATGTCCGGCCCGGAGCCTTTCTTGGCTTGTTTTCAGGTTTTTAGGGCTCCAAACAAAGAAAGGGTGCCGAAGCACCCTTTCCACAGCATCCCGCAGTGTCGGGATTAGCTGCCCTTCATCGCGTTCGTCACCGAAGTGAATGTGGACGAGATCTGGGTGCCGAGCGCCTTGGCGGCGGTGATGACGGCAACGGCGATGAGCGCGGCGATCAGGCCATACTCAATCGCGGTCGCACCAGATTCGTCTTTGGCAAAACGCTGAACCAGCTTATTCATCAGAGTGCTCCTTAAGCTCCACGTAATTGACAGCACAGCTATGTCGGGATTGCTTTCGCCCGATCAGAACCATCCGAAACTTATCCGGCATTCGTTTCATTCAAGTTAAATTGGCGTTCTCATCAAAAGTCGAAGCCAATAATCTTGGCTATGGTAAACATGATCTTACTCAGTAATTCGGCATTTTACTGAAAGATGCGTCTTGCGTGAATAGGCTTATTATGGGAGTTGAGAAAATATAGTTTATTTTTACTTAATTTGGCTTCCTTGCCGGGTCCGCGATCCGGGCCGGCCTGCCGACAGGACCGATCGCCGCACATCGGTTGCGGCCAGGCGGGCCGGGCGATCATTCCGGCGTTTGCAATTCATTCACCATTATCGGCGAAACTCGCCGGCGATAACCGTCATGGAGTATGAAAATGCGGATTCGTGCCTCCGACCGGTCCTGTTCTCCCACGCAGGCCCTCAGAATGCGTTGCCGTCCACTGTGGTTCGCCGCCTTGTCGGCGCTTGCCGCGATCCCGTTCGTTGCGCTCAACGGCATCGCCGGCGCCACCGAACCGATCACCGTCACCGTTGACCGCGCCAAGATCCTCCGCATCACGACCCCGGCAACGACCGTGGTCATCGGCAATCCGGCGATCGTCGACGCGACCATGCCGGACGAGCAGACACTGGTGCTGACCGGCAAGAGCTTCGGCACCACCAATCTCATCATCATGGACGAAATGGGCCGGCAAATCGCCGACCAGGTGCTGCATGTGCGCATGCCTCAGGACAATTCGGTGGTCATCATGCGCGGTCCGTCCCGGTACACCTATAATTGCACGCCGACCTGCGAACGCTCCCTCTCCGTCGGCGACGCCACGTCGTCGGATGCGCTGGTGCATTTCGACACGCTTGCCACGGCGCTGGAGACGCGTAACGGCATGTCGTCGAATCAGGACGGCGGAAACGCGGCGGCGGAGTAGGACCAGGGGCAGACAATCGCGGCTCATCTGACGGTTCAGAACGATCTGACGTTGGTGACAACCGGCACGTTCAGATTTGGTTTGCCATAGCGGCAGAAACCGGGGCGAATCGATCGCGCCGGGTCTCTGCACTCGGGTATTGCCGAGACGTGGAAACCGGTTTTCGGATAAGAATAAGCGACAAAACATAAAGATAGGCGCTTCCAGGCGACTCAATTCAGACGCCAAGCGCCAGAGCCGGTTTACCCTAGAAATCAACAATTCCTAAACGCCTTGTCGCTAGTTTGCGGCGAGACGACAAATCTGCGCCGCCGTGTCTTTTCGGACCGGCCAGTGAGGGCTGATCGATGCTGAGATGCTTGCGCAATCTGACGATGCGGATGCCGTTCCCGACCCTTGCGCGAACGATCGGGCGACGGTTCAGACGCGACGAACACGGGTCGACCGCGATCGAATTCGCCATGATCGCCGCACCGTTTCTCGCCATGCTCTTTGCGATCCTCGAAACCGCGATGATCTTCTTTGCCGGCCAGTCGATGGAATCCGGAGTCGAGCGCGCGGCGCGGATGATCCGCACCGGCCAGGCCGCCGCCTTCACCGAAGCCGGCTTCAAGATCGAGGTGTGCAAAAACATGCCGGTCATGTTCGACTGCACCGGCGGCATGATCCTGGACGTTCGCACCTATGACGCGTTCGGCAGTGTCGATCTTGCCCGGCCCGTCGACGACGACGGCAATCTCAACGTCAATCCTCAGTTCGATCCGGGTCAGGGCGGCGACATCGTCGTCGTGCGGGCGTTCTACGAATGGCCGACGATCGTCAATTTCCTCGGCTTCAGCCTCGCTGACCTGCCGAGCGGAAACCGGCTCCTGTCATCGACGTCCGCCTTCCGCAACGAACCGTTTTAGAGCGTGTCATGGCTAGCTTGAGCCCATTCTGTTTCATTCCGGCGCGGCGATCCGCCAGGAGCGGCTTGCAGCGCGGAGTGGGGCTCCGGGCAAAAG
>JANQEG010000030.1 GCA_028278505.1 Rhodobiaceae bacterium | reverse complement strand
CCTCGCCCAATTCGTCAAAGACTACAATCGAACCCGGCTCAAATGCCTCGCCTACAAAGCGCCAATCGAGGCCCTCAATAATCTCCCGGAACCGTACACGCAAGCGGGGAACCATTGGCGTCGGCGACAAATTCTGGTTTGGTTGAAGAAGTCGAGGCTTCGCCCGGATCACTATCGACATACCGTGTTGAGCGGGGCAATGGGCTCCCGCTTTCGCGTGAACGACGTCCCACCACCGGCGTCATTGCCGGGCTTGTCCCGGCAATCCAAACTGACTTTGTTGTCAATCTGTTAGGCCCTATGGATCACCGGGAAAAGCCCGGTGATGACTCCGAGAAGGGCTGCGGAACGGAACATGAGAGCCTGAACCGAACAGCAATGGAACACCACCGGGCCTCACGAGAATATCGCTGTTGCTCGACGCCATCCGCCGATTCAATCTTGAAATAAAATGCTCCAAGAGCTCTTGCGCACAGCACTGCCGGTATGCGCCGCAAAGATCACTGCTTGAGCAGCGCGCTGTCGGCCGGTGTCAACGCCACCGACTCGCCGCAGCCGCAGGCCGAGGTCTGGTTCGGGTTGTTGAACACGAAACCCGATTGCAGCTTCGACGTCTGGAAATCGAGCTCGGTACCGAGCAGAAACAGCACCGCCGCGGCATCGACGAAGACCTTGACGCCCTTGTCCTCGACCACGTCGTCGGCCGCGTTAGGCGCCTCGACATAGTCGAGCTTGTAGGACATGCCGGCGCAGCCGCCATTCTTGACGCTGATGCGCAAGCCCGACACCGGCTGATCGGCGTTCTCGACAAGCTCGCGGATGCGCGCCGCCGCAGCTTCGGTCAGCGTGATCACGTTGCGCATCATTTGTTCTCCTTCATATCGACTCACTATAAATCTTTTTCTTCAATCTCTTAATTAAGTTTCCTGAATCCAGATATCAACATATCCGATGCCGCCTCGACACCGGCCCCGGACACTCCCCTAGAACCAGTCAAGCATGATCCGCGCCTCGTCGGACATGCGGTCCGGTGTCCAGGGCGGATCGAACACCAGTTCGACGCTCACCGTTTTTACGCCCTCGACGCTGCTGACCGCCGTCTCGACCCAGCCCGGCATGTCGCCGGCCACCGGACAGCCCGGCGCCGTCAGCGTCATGTCGACGGCGACATTGCGGTCCTGGTCGATGTCGACCCGGTAGATAAGGCCCAGTTCGTAGATGTCGACCGGGATTTCCGGATCGTAGATCGTCTTCAGCGCAGCGACGATATCGCGCGTGTAGCGCTCGATTTCCTCCGTGTCGAGACTATCGCCGGAAACCACCATCGGGCTTTCCATCGTATCGAACATGCCGTTCTCCGCTTTTTCTTCCGAAAGCTGGTCCATCGCCCTTCCCTCAGCCAAAGAAGCTCTGCGCCTTGCGCAGCGCCTCGACGAGCCGATCCACCTCGTCCACGGTATTATAGAGCCCGAAAGACGCCCGGCACGTGGAGGTGACGCCGAAGCGGGTCAGCAGCGGCTGTGTGCAGTGCGTGCCGGCCCGGACCGCGACCCCTTCGCGGTCGATGACGGTGGAGACGTCATGGGCATGCGCCCCGGCCATCTCGAAGGCGAGGATGGCGCCCTTGTCCGGCGCGGTTCCGAAGATGCGGATCGAATTCATCTCCGACAGCCGTTGATGGGCGTAGTCCCGCAAGGTGTTCTCATGGGCGGCAATGCGGTCGCGGCCGATCGCGTCCATGTATTTGAGCGCCTCCGCCAGCCCGATCGCCTGCACGATCGGCGGCGTCCCGGCCTCGAACCGGTGCGGCGGCTCGGCGTAGGTGATGGTGTCGAGCGCGACCTCGCCGATCATCTCGCCGCCGCCGGTATAGGGCGGCATCTCGGCGAGCAGGTCGCGTTTGCCGTAGAGCACGCCGATGCCCGAGGGCCCGTAGAGCTTGTGCCCGGTCATCACGTAGAAATCGGCGTCGAGATCGACAACGTCGACGGGCATGTGCACCGCCGCCTGGCTGCCGTCGACGAGCACCTTGCAGCCATGGGCGTGGGCGATCCGCACCACCTCCCTGATCGGCACCACGGTGCCGAGCACGTTCGACATGTGGGTGATCGCGACCAGCTTGGTGCGCGGCGTGAAGAGCTTCTCGAAATCCTCGATGCGGAATTCGCCCGCATCGGTCACCGGCACCCATTTGAGGACGGCGCCGCGCCGCTCGCGGTGGAAATGCCAGGGCACGATATTGGAGTGGTGCTCCATCACCGTCAGGATCACCTCGTCGCCCTCGCCGAGCACCATGCCGCCATAGGAGGCGGCAACCAGATTGATCGCCTCGGTCGCGTTGCGGGTGAAGATGATCTCGTCGGCGGAGGCCGCGTTGAGGAAGCCGCGCACAGTCTCGCGGGCGTCCTCGAACTTCTCCGTCACCGTGTTCGACAGATAGTGCAGGCCGCGATGGACGTTGGCGTATTCCTGCTCATAGGCGAAATTGACGGTATCGATCACCGCCCGCGGCTTCTGCGCCGAAGCGGCGTTGTCGAGATAGACCAGCGGCTTGCCGTAGACCTCGCGCGAAAGAATCGGGAAATCGGCGCGGATGCGCTCAACGTCGTAAGCGTCGGCCGCGGCGCGGTCGCGCATCGCCGTCTCAACGGTCATGACTGCGCCCTCCTGCCGATCAGCCAGTGTTCGATCCGCGCCCGCACCGTATCGGCGATATCGTTATGTGCGATGCCGTCGATCGCCTCGCCGAGGAACGCGGCGACGAGCAGCACCTCGGCATCGGCCCGCGGGATGCCGCGCGTCATCAGGTAAAACAGCATGTCTTCGTCGAGCGCGCCGGAAGTGGCGCCGTGGGCGCACTGCACGTCGTCGGCGAAGATCTCCAGTTCCGGCTTGGTGTCGAACTCGGCCCGTTCCGACAAGAGCAGCGCCTTGGTCATCATCCGCGCGTCGGTGTGCTGGGCATGCGGCCGCACAACGATGCGGCCCTGGAACACCGCCCGCGCCTCGTCGTCGACGACGCTTTTGAAGATCTCGCGGCTGTCGCAATTGGGCACCGCATGATCGACGGAGAGCGTGGTATCGGCGTGCTGGCGTCTTTGTCCGAGGGTGGCGCCGCGGATATCGGCATCGGCGCCCTCGCCCAGGCAGTCGACGAAGATTTGCGCCCGCGCCGCATCGGCGCCGGCCATCAGCGTGAACGCCTGCAGTTTTGCATCCGCATGGAGCCGCGCCCGCACGGTGCCGAGGTGCAGCGCTGCATGGCCTTCGGTCTGCAGCCGCGAATAGCCGCAGCGCCCGCCCGCGCCGACATCGATAAACGTCAGTGCGTTGGTCTGGTAGGCCGCCGCGTTGCCGTTATAGCTCTCGACCAGATCGACCGACGCCCTGGCGCCGACGGTCACCAGATTGCGCAGCGTCACCGCGCCGCGGCTGTCGCCGACGAAATGGTGCTCGATCTCGATCGGCTGGTCGACGGTCGCGCCGTCGGCGATGTCAATGAGGACGCCGTCGGCAAGGAACGCGGTGTTGAGCTGCACGGCAGCATCTTTGTCGAGCCCCTCGCCGGCCGCCGCAATCGCCCGGCACCATTCCGGCTCGCCGGAAGCGAGCGCATCGGACACCGCAACGATGGTGACACCGTCGGGCAGCCTTTCGGCGTCGGAAAGTTCGGCCGCGAACCGGCCATTGACGAGCACCAGCCGGCAGCGCTCCAGCGCGCCGAGCGCGGTCCCGGCCAGCACCGCGGCGCGCGCCGCTTCTGTCGGCGCCGGTTCGGCAACCGGCACGGCCTCGTCCATCAGCCGCTTCAGGTCGGTGTATTTCCACGATTCGACCCGCCGCGTCGGCAGCCCGGTCTCGGCGAACCGGGCGATCGCCGCCCGGCGCGCATCGGCAAACGGGCTTTCGGCCGGCAATTCCCCGGCAAACGCCGAGAACGCCGAGAGAAGCCCGGTCTCGGCGTCGGTGCGGATGGTGTTTCGCGCCTGGCTCATCTTTTCCCCTCAGGCCGCGTCGGCGGCGTAGTCGGCATAGCCGCGCGCCTCGAGTTCGCGGGCAAGCTCCTTGCCGCCGGTCTTGACGATCCGTCCGTTCGACAACACGTGCACCACGTCGGGCACGATGTGGTCGAGCAGCCGCTGGTAATGCGTGATCACGATCATCGCCCGGTCGGGGTCGCGCAGATGGTTGACGCCCTCCGCAACGATCTTGAGGGCGTCGATGTCGAGCCCGGAATCGGTTTCGTCGAGGACGCACAATGACGGTTCGAGCAATGCCATCTGCATGACCTCGTTGCGCTTCTTCTCGCCGCCCGAGAACCCGACATTGAGCGGCCGCTTCAGCATCTCCTGGGCGACGCCGAGCCGGGCCGACACCTCCTTGACCCGGCGCATGAAATCGGCCGTGGTCAGTTCCGCCTCGCCGCGCGCCTTCAACTGCGCATTGAGCGCCGTCTTGAGGAAGGTCATGGTGGCGACGCCGGGGATCTCGAGCGGATATTGGAAGGCGAGGAAGATGCCGCGGGCGGCGCGCTCATAGGGCTCAAGCTCGAGGATGCTCTCGCCCTTGTAGACGATGTCGCCGCCGGTCACCTCATAGCCGTCCTTGCCGGCAAGCGTGTGCGACAGCGTCGACTTGCCGGAGCCGTTCGGCCCCATGATCGCATGGACCTCGCCGGCCGGCACCGAAAGGTCGATGCCTTTGAGGATCGCCTTGCCGTCGACTTCGACATGTAAGTTCTTTATTTCGAGCATCTAATCTTTCCTTTTCCGCCGGCGTCTAAGAGTTGTCCGTGCGATTGATACGGGCTCTTTAACCCTCCCCCTTCAAGGCGAGGGTGGACGGCGCGGCAGCGTCGGCCGGGTGGGGGTGAAGCGTTAATGAGCGGATCGTCGAAAGCTTTCGATCAAACCCTATGACCCCCACCCCTGACCCCTCCCCACAAGGGGGAGGGGAAGAGTCCCCTGCTCGTCGCAGAACGCCCGCCATCACTCGCCATCCCAATAATCGAGGGTGTCTCCCTTGCGGCCGACATAGCGGACGCCCCGGTCCGACGTCGGATCGCGCCAGTCGAAACGGGACATGACGGCGAATTTCCCCGAGTCCGGGTATTCGACCACTTCCGGATCCTTCATCGTCGACAGCGCCAGATATTTCAGGTCGGCGGCACCGGTATTGATGAGCTGATGCGCCGTCTCCGGTCCGCCCGCCGGTGCTGCAACCACATCCATCGCCTTGACCGGATAGGTCTCCTCGCCGAACCGGTATTCGCCCGATCCCTCCAGGATGAAAAAAAGTTCGTCATTGGCGTGGTGGGCGTGAAACGGAAACGCCCGCTTGCCCGGCGGAACGACCGTCAGCATACAGCCGATGCCGGCCGAGCCGATCTGCGGCCCGACCCGCGCCAGCTTTGCCGAAAACGTTTCGCCATGGCCGAAATCCTTCGGCTCGAGATCGGCGATATTGAGCACCGGATGCGGCGCGCCTTTCGGCGGCGCGAGCGCGTCCTTCATCCCGTTCTCAGTCATTTCACTGTTTCTCGTTTTCGTCGTAATTGGTGGCGAGATACTGGATGCCGCGCACCATGCCGGCACCGAGAAAGGCGGCGATCACCGGCGGCCAGAAGCCTTCCGTGTTCATGGCGACAAGCACGCCGAGCGCAATGCCGGTGACCGGCACGGCGAGCGTCCAGAAATCCAAATCCTGCCTGTTCATCACACAACTCCCGTCTCGTCCGCTCCCTCCGGCAGCCCATGCCAGAAGCCGTCGACATCGACCGTAACGCCGGGCGGATCGAGCGACAGGCTGCCGCCGCCATGAAGCGTGGTCACGATCTCGTCGCCCTGGCGGCGGTGATGAATCACCCGGCGGCCTTCGGGATCGACCAGCAGATAGTGCTGGATGCTGGCAATCGTGAAATAGCCGTTCAGTTTGATGCTGACATCATAACGCCAGGTACTTTGCGACAGGATCTCGACGACAATGACGGGCTTCGCTGCGGTCATGGCCGAAAAATCTTCTACCGTACCGCAATCGACCAGAACATCCGGGATATAGATGCTGTCTTCGCTGATCGACACGGCAACGCCGTCGACATAAATGCGGCACGGCGCCGGCGCCGAACCGAGGGCTGCGTCCAGGACGCGATCGACGTTCCTTTTGGCAAGGTTGTGCAATATCGTCTCACCGCCCATCGCGACGACTTCGCCGTCGATCAAGTCAACGCGGCCGATGTCCTCGCGCGCCGCCCAGGCGAGGAATTCGGCTGACGTCATGCGGCCCGGCGGCGCGGGTGTGACCGGTGCGCTCATCCCGTCCCTCCCTCGAAATTGTTCACCAGGTTCTCTGCGTAAGGGATCAATTGCACGCAGGCCATCACCCCACGCTCCCCTCAAGCGAAATACCGATCAGCTTCTGCGCCTCGACCGCGAACTCCATCGGCAGGTGCTGGATCACCTCCTTGACGAAGCCGTTGACGATGAGCGCCACCGCCGCCTCCTCGTCGATGCCCCGCTGCATGCAGTAGAAAAGCTGCTCGTCGGAGATCTTCGAGGTCGTCGCCTCGTGCTCGAACACTGCCGATGAAGTCTTCGCCTCGATATAGGGCACCGTGTGGGCCGAGCAGTCGTGGCCGATCAGCAGCGAATCGCACTGGGTGTAGTTGCGCGAACCGCCCGCTCGGCGATGAGCCGAGACGAGCCCGCGATAGGTGTTGGACGAATGTCCCGCCGAAATGCCCTTGGAGATGATCCGGCTCGACGTGTTCTTGCCCAGATGGATCATCTTGGTGCCGCTGTCGACCTGCTGGCGGCCGTTTGAAACGGCGATCGAATAGAACTCGCCGCTCGAATTGTCGCCGCGCAGCACACAACTTGGATATTTCCAGGTGATCGCCGAGCCGGTCTCGACCTGGGTCCAGGAAATCTTCGAATTGCGGCCGCGGCAGTCGCCGCGCTTGGTGACGAAATTGTAGATGCCGCCCTTGCCGTCCTTGTCGCCGGGATACCAGTTCTGCACGGTCGAATATTTGATCTCGGCATCGTCATGGGTGATGAGCTCGACGACGGCGGCGTGCAACTGGTTCTCGTCGCGCATCGGCGCCGTGCAGCCTTCCAGATAGGAGACGTAGGCGCCCTCATCGGCGATGATCAGGGTGCGCTCGAACTGCCCGGTCTGGCGCTCGTTGATGCGGAAATAGGTGGAAAGCTCCATGGGACAGCGCACGCCCTTGGGCACATAGACGAAGGAGCCGTCGGAAAACACCGCCGAATTGAGCGTCGCATAGAAATTGTCGGTGATCGGCACGACCGAGCCGAGATATTTCTGCACCAGTTCGGGATGCGTGTGCACGGCCTCCGAAATCGGGCAGAAAACGACGCCGGCCTTGGCCAGTTCGTCCTTGAAGGTGGTGACGACCGAGACCGAATCGAACACCGCATCGACGGCGATTTTGGCGCCTTCGACGCCGGCCAGCACCTCCTGTTCCTTCAGCGGGATGCCGAGCTTCTCGTAAGTCGCCAGCAATTCCGGGTCGACCTCGTCGAGGCTCTTCGGGCCCTCCGTCTTCTTCGGCGCCGAATAATAGTAGAGGTCCTGGAAGTCGATCTTGGGATAATCGACCTTGGCCCAGGACGGCTCGTCCATGGTGAGCCAGCGCCGGAACGCCTCGAGCCGCCAGTCAAGCAGCCATTCCGGCTCGCCCTTCTTTGCGGAGATGAAGCGGACGATATCCTCATTGAGGCCCTTCGGTGCCTTCTCCGATTCGATATCGGTGACGAAGCCGTATTTATACTGATCGACGTCGATCGTCCTGACCTTGTCGACGGTTTCCTTGACTGCCGGCATGCGGTTTCGACCTCGTTGTTATGCCGCCCGTTCGGCGCCAAGCCGTTCGAGCCGCGAATGGATGGTGCGCCACGCTTCAGCAAAGTGCGCAATATCGTCGTTCGTCGTCGCCCAGCCGATACTGACGCGTATCGCGGCGCGGGCAATGTCGGCGTCAATGTCCATTGCCTGCAGCACGTGCGACGCCGTCACCTTGCCCGACGAGCAGGCCGCCCCGGCGCTGACCGAAACGCCCTCCAGATCGAACGCGATCACCAGCGTTTCGGCATCGAAACCGGGACGGGCGATGCAGATCGTGTTGGGAAGCCTCGGAACGTTGTTGCCGATAATCTCGGCCTCCGGCGCGATCTCGCGCACCGCCGCCTCGGCCGTGTCCCGCAGATGGGCGATACGCGAAACGTCTTCAAGGTTTTCGCGGGCGAGCTCGGCCGCCACCCCGAAGCCGGCGATCAACGCGGTTGCCTCGGTGCCGCCGCGGCGCCGCGTCTCCTGGCCGCCGCCGGCAATGAGCGGCACCGGCGCCACTTCCGGATCGCGCAGGACGAGCGCGCCGACCCCTTGCGGCCCGCCGAGCTTGTGCGCCGAAAGCGTAAGGAAATCGGCGCCGAGCGCCGCCATTTCGAGCGGCAGCCGGCCGGCGGCCTGAACCGCGTCGGTATGGAGAAAGCCGCCGGCCTCGCGCACGAGCGGCGCGATCTCGGCAACCGGCTGAATGACGCCGGTCTCGTTGTTGGCGAGCATGACGGAGACGAGCGCGACGCGCCCGGCCGCCGCATCCTCGTGTAGCCGGGCCGCAAGCCAGGTCGTGTCGATGATGCCGTTGCCGTCGACGGGGATGGTATGGGTCCGCTCGGCGCCGATCCGCCCGCCGGCCATGACGGAGGCGTGCTCCACCGCCGAGATGTAGAGCCGGTCGATATTGAGCGTCCGCTGGCCGGCCCTGAGCGCCGGCGCCAGCGCCGTCACGTTTGCTTCCGTGCCGCCGCTGGTGAAGATGACCCCCTGGCCGCTGCCGCCGACGAGCGCAGCGACCTCATGCCGCGCCGCCTCGATCCGCGCCCGCGCGCGCCGGCCTTCGCCGTGCACCGAGGACGGGTTTCCGGTCTCGCCGAGAATGGCGGCGACACGGTCGATCACCTCCGGGCGCACCGGACATGTCGCGTTATAGTCGAGATAGCTGCGCCTGCCGCTCACCTAACGTTTCTCCGTCGGGACCTGATCCCGCTCGGCGAGCCGGCATATCGCGGAACCCGGCGACAAGTCGCACGAATTCCTTGAAATTCGCCCCTCCTCCTGTGCTAAGAAGAGCGGCCTTTCGGCAGCGCCATTGCGGCAGGCTGCCGTTTTCCAGCTCGGACGAGGCCGGATTCAAGGTCCGGTCCGACCGTATTCGCTAATGTACGGGTTCTAGGGAGCCGACCTGCCGAAGTCAAGAATTGCAGGCCAGTTCCCGGCCGCCGATATGATGGCGACCAATGCCAAGGACAGACTGAGAAATGCCGGAAGTGATTTTCAGCGGCCCGGCCGGCCGGCTCGAAGGGCGCTACCACCCGCCGAAGAAGCGCAACGCGCCGATTGCCATCATCCTGCATCCGCACCCCCAATTCGGCGGCACGATGAACAATCAGATCGTCTACCAGCTCTACTACATGTTCGCCGAGCGCGGCTTTGCCGTGCTGCGGTTCAATTTCCGCGGCGTCGGCCGCAGTCAAGGAACGTTCGACCACGGCGCCGGCGAGCTTTCCGACGCGGCGGCCGCGCTCGACTGGGTGCAGACCTTCAACACCGACGCCCGCGCCTGCTGGATCGCCGGCTTCTCCTTCGGCGCCTGGATCGGCATGCAGCTTCTGATGCGCCGGCCCGAGGTCGAGGGCTTCATCTCGATCGCCCCGCCCGCCAATCTGCACGATTTTTCCTTCCTCGCCCCCTGCCCGTCCTCCGGCCTGATCATCCACGGCGACCAGGACAAGGTGGTGCCGATAAAGGACGTGCAGACGCTGGTCGACAAGCTGAAGACGCAAAAGGGCATCATTATCGACCAGACGGTCGTCGCCGGCGCCAATCATTTCTTCGACGGCCAGGTCGACGAACTGCTCGAGCACTGCGCCGCCTATCTCGACAAGCGCCTGGGATTGGTCGAACAGGGCATCGCCCAGCGATAGGTTGGCGGTCGTTGCCTTGCACGGCGTCGTCGTCCGCCCCGGATTGCCGGAAAGCCGATCTGCCTCCCAGCCCGCACCTTCCCCGCGAAAGCGGGGAACCATTGGCGTGGGTGACGAATTTCACACCTGGTTGATCAATTCGAGGCTTCGCCCGGATCACGGCCGACATACCGTGTTGAGCGGGGCAATAGGCTCCCGCTTCCGCGGGAGCGGTGGGAGGTTTTCTGCGGAGTGAGTTTTTCCGCGGTCATTGCCGGGCGCGTGTCTTTCGCGCCCTGACGCCACCGTTTGTCCTTCCGTTGTCACTACGCGACCACTTCTTCGTCACCACCCGCCCCCTTTCGTCACCGCCCGCCCCCTTTCGTCACCGCCCGGTTTATCCGGGCGGTCCATTGGCTCATCAAATGGGCACCGCTTCTGTTCAGAGATTCAAGCGCTTCTGGATACCGAAAAGCCATTGGATTGCCCGCATGAAGCGGGCAATGACGATGGAGAGGGGTCGAAATGGTCGCAAAGCCATATGCCGGTCATTGCCGGGCTGTCCCGGTGATCCATAGGGCTTAATAGTCTGACAACAAAGTCAGTTTGGATTGCCGGGACAAGCCCGGCAATGACCCCGATGGCGGGGTGTCTTCCTTCACGCAGGCGCCCACACCACCCACCGTCCCCGCGAAAGCGGGGACCCATTGCCCCATTCAACACGGTATGTCGGCTGGGATCCGAGCGATGTCTCGAATTTATTAATTGGACCAGGAACTTGCCGCCCATGCCAATGGTTCCCCGCTTGCGCGGGGAAGGTGCGGATTGGAAGGCAATTGGGCAATTCGGCATATTCGAGGCGGGCAATGACGAAGGGGAAAGCGCAGATAACCGCAAACAGCCACATTAGCCCGACAGCAATGGTCGCGCGCCCTGCCCTAACCGCCGCCGGGCCGCACCAGCACGCCGCCGGTCATCGGTTCGGCGACGCCGGTCGTGCCCGGAAAGGTCAGCGGCAGCCCCAAAAGGCTGCGCACCGCGAGATAGGCAAACGCCTGCGCCTCGGTGAATTCGGCCGACCAGCCGGCCTCGTCGGCGCTCGACAGCGGCGCCGACAATGCCGATTGCAGCATCGCCATCAGCGTCGGATTGCGCGTGCCGCCGCCGCAGACGATGACGGCGGCCGCAGCACCGGCCTGCCGCGCGATCGCCTCGGCGATCGAGTGTGCCGTAAAAGCCGTCAGCGTCGCCGCGCCGTCCAAGACAGACAGGTCTTTCACCGGCGCAGCCGAAAAATGGTCGCGATCGAGCGATTTCGGCGCCGGCAGCAAAAAAAAGGGATCGTCAAGCAGTTCGGCGAGCACCGATGCGTCGACCGCGCCGGCTGCACTCGCGCGGCCGCCCTCATCCATCGCCGCACCGGTCCGGGCGCGCATAAAATCGTCGAGCAATGCATTGCCGGGGCCGGTATCGCAGGCGGCGATCGTGCCGTCCTCGGCAATGATCGTGATGTTGGCGACGCCGCCGATATTGACGATCACCGCCGGCCGTTTCAGCCCGGCGAAGTCGGCCAGCGCAAGGTGATAGGCCGGGACGAAGGGCGCGCCCTCGCCGCCGGCGGCGACATCGGCGGCGCGGAAGTCGCAGACGACGGGAATGCCCGATGCGTTCGCGAGCTCTTGTCCGTCGCCGAGCTGCACGGTGATCCCCGCCGCCGCATCGTGAAACACGGTCTGGCCGTGAAAGCCGATAACGTCGATCTCGGCCGGCGACAATTCCGCCTTTTGCAGAAGCGCGGCGACGGCGGCGATATGGCGTTCAGTCACGATCGCTTCCGCCGCCGCCAATGCCGGCGGCCGGGCATTGCGGTCGGTCATGCCGCGCGCCGCAGCGACTGCCGCCCGCAGCGCGGTGCGCTCGTCATCGCTGTAGGATATGGACAGGGTGGCGTCGAAACCGGCAATCGTCGTGCCGTCGGTGGACAGGAGCGCGGCGTCGATACCGTCCATCGACGTACCGCTCATCAGCCCGAGCGCCCGGCGCACGACCGTCATCGGTGAATTTCCCCGTGAAATGACCGCATCTTCCTGTTACACCCGCTTCGCCCCGGCGCCCCGACTGTATCGGCAATTGGATCTGAGAAAGCAATGCGCAGCCACAATTCGGATTTCCTCAACGTTCTGAGCGAGCGGGGATTCATCCAGCAGATCTCCGATGCGGAGGGGCTCGACCGGCTGGCCGCGGCCGGCGAAGTGGTCTGCTACATCGGCTATGACTGCACCGGACCTTCGCTCCATGTCGGCCATTTGCTGTCGATCATGATGCTCCACTGGCTGCAGCGGACCGGCGGCAAGCCGATCACGCTGATGGGCGGCGGCACGACCCGGGTCGGCGATCCTTCTGGTAAAGACGAGACCCGCAAGATCCTGCCGATCGAGACGATCAACGCCAACAAGACCAGCATCCAGCAGGTTTTCAGCCGCTTCCTGACGTTCGGCGACGGCCAGGGCGACGCCATCATGGTCGACAATGCCGAATGGCTGGCGCCGCTCAACTACATCGAGTTCTTGCGCGATGTCGGCCGCCATTTCTCGGTCAACCGCATGATCGCCATGGATTCGGCCAAGCTGCGGCTGGAGCGCGAGCAGGAACTCTCTTTCATCGAGTTCAACTACCAGATCCTGCAATCCTACGACTATGTGGAGCTCGCGCGCCGCTATGGCTGCAATCTGCAGATGGGCGGCTCGGACCAGTGGGGCAACATCGTCAACGGCGTCGATCTCGGCCGGCGCATGGGCACGCACCAGCTCTACGGCCTGACCTGCCCGCTGTTGATGACCGCATCCGGCGCCAAGATGGGCAAGACCGCCGCCGGCGCCGTCTGGCTCAACGCCGACAGCCTCGCGCCCTACGATTACTGGCAATACTGGCGCAACACCGAGGACGCCGATGTCGGCCGTTTCTTAAAACTGTTCACGACGCTGCCGATGGACGAAATCGCCCGTCTCGAACGGCTGGAAGGCGCCGAGATCAACGAGGCAAAGAAGGTGCTCGCCACCGAAGCGACGGCGCTGGTGCACGGGTCCGAGGAAGCCGAGCGCGCAGCGGCCACGGCGCAGAAAACCTTTGCCGAGGGCGCGCTCGCCACCACCCTGCCGACGGTCGAGATCGCCGAAGCCGAAATCGCCGCGGGTTTGGGCGTGCTTGCCGCCTTCGTCCGGGCCGGGCTTGCCGCCTCCAATGGCGAGGCGCGCCGCGCCGTCTCCAACAACGCCATCAGCGTCAATGACGCCAGGATCACCGATCCGCAAGCCGTGATCGGCAGCGCCGACATCACCGCCGAAGGCGTCATAAAACTCTCTTGGGGCAAGAAGAAACACGTGCTGCTGAAGCCGGCCTGATTACGCCGCCACAACCGTACCAACCAAGCGTCATTGCCGGGCTTGTCCCGGCAATCCAGGCGACATACGCCCGTACTGTTCGCGTGGCTGTTGCCGAACGCGGGTTTCCCCCACCCCTCCCTTGTCACCACCCGGTTTATCCGGGTGGTCCATTGGCCCGTCGACTTGTCAACGCATTGGTGAAGGAATTCAAGCGCTTCTGAATGCCGGACGGCCATTGGATTGCCCGCATAAAGCGGGCAATGACGACGGAGGAGGTGTCGAAACCAGCCCAAAATGCCTGCACCGGACGGCAGTGAAACACGTCCGGGCATGACAGAAGACAAGGCGGATACCCGGTTGCCGCTCGCCCCTACTGAAACTCGAACGCCTTGCGCAGCACGCCCGGCGCGATTGCCGAAACCGGGCTGATCTTCAGCACCGGCGCGCTCGCCGGCCCGGTGATCGAGAAGGTGACCGCAAAAAGGCCCTCGTCGCGGCCGCCACCGAGCACGATGCCGAGCAGCGGCACCTTGCTGAACAAATTGTTGAGCAGATAGGCCGGCACGTAGGTCCCTTTGAGCGCCACCCTGTCGCGGTCGTAGTCGATGCTGCCGGTGACGCTGCTGCCGAGCACGGCGCTGGTCAGAAGCGCCTTGGACAGATGCAGGACGCCGCCGGTGCGGCGAAAAAGGACGACCAGCTTGTCCATCACGAAATCGCTGGTCTCTGCGCCCGCCGGCGGCTCGACGGCCGACCGCTCCTCCCGGACGTTCTTGAGCGCCTCTCCGCTTGCGGCGATGCGCTGCAGGCCCGCCTCATTGACGATGCGGAAATCGGTCATTGTGATCGAGCCGGCGATGGTGCCGGAGGCGAGCGGAAGATCGATCAGGATGCTGAGATCGCCGGTCTCGGCCCGCCCGTAGATGTCGAGGAACCGCAGCACCGCGCCGCCGTCATTGGAGCGCACGACCAGCCGCCGCTGTCCGCCATGGTTCTCGATCTTGCCGACGATCCGCCGGTTGGCGCCGATCCGGCCGTCAAGGGCAAACGTCGTGATCGCATCGCCCCGCATCGCGGTTGAAAGGCGCAAATTGCGGAATTCCTGGCCGGAAGCGCCGACCGCCGTCTCCAGCTCTATGTCGAGGTCGACGTTCTCAAACGACGAACTCGACGCACCGGAGCCGCCGCGCGCCGTGACGAAGTCCTCGATCCGCAGGCGCTTGCCGGTGAGCGCCATCTTCATGACGCCGTCATCGGCGCGGTCGAGCGTCAATCGCGCCGAATCCCCCGACCGCAGGGCAAATTCGCTGAAGTCGGCACTGACGATGCCGCCGTCATCGCCAATTCTGACATCGCCGGCGATCCTGAAATCCTTGCCCGTCAGTTCGAAATCCTTCACCCGATAGCCGTTCTCAACGTCGATCAGTTCGAATCTGGCCATCGCCTGTCGCCCGACCGGCTTCGACCACGACATTTGCGGCAGCCGCAGCGTCGACTGCGTCAGATCGGCGGTGATCAGCCGGCGCTTGCCATCGGCGCCGTCGCCGTCGGCGATCTCGACGCTGACCGGCCCGCTGAGGATTTCGCCGAGATCGATGCCGAGCTTTTCGCGTTCGCCCGCGCGCAGCACGGCCGTGACCGCGGTGCTCGTCCCGCCCCCGCCCGCGGTCGGCCGCACAATGTCGAGCTCCGCCGGCACGCCGTCGATCTGCGCGCTTCCGGTGATTCTTGTGTCGCGATTGTCGACCACGACGGCGAGCGACCCGCCGGCGATGTTGCGGCCGTCGATCGGAACGCGGCTGGCGAAGTCTTCGAGATCGACCGAGACCCGATAGGCGACGTCCTCCAGCGTGGTGTCGGCAAGCAGCGGCATGTCGACCCGGACCCGGGCGTCTGCGCGTCCCGAAAGACTGCCCGGATCGAGCGCGTTGTTCCGCGCCACCGCCAGCGGCTCGGCATCGGCGAGTTCGGTCAGCGCCGCCGCACTGCCCGAAAGCGCGACGTTGATGGCGCCGTCCGGCGCCTCGGCGAACACGTTCGGCACGTGCAGCGTGCCGCCGCCGAAGTCGAGCCGTCGCGACGACGGCAGGATGATGTGGCCGGCGCCGACCTCGACGTCGAAGCGTGTCCCGCGAAGAAGCCCGGACGCATCCGCGCCGCGGATCGGCGGCAATTCGCCGAACGTCCTGAACACGGTGTCCTCGACCCCGAACCGGCCTTCGAGGAAATCATGGCCGGTCGCCCCCGGCGGTATCGAGCTCAGCGGCGGCGCCGCATAGTCGATTTCGAGCCGGGCGACGCGGCCCGCGGTCAGGTTCTGGTAGATCCAGCTGCGGGCGCCGGGCGCCAGCAGCGGCGGCCAGATCAGCTTCAGCGTCTCGACCGGCATCGGCGCCGCCTCGATCGCGATCGCGATCGAGGGATCGGAGAAGAGGCCTTCCACATTGCCGGCGCCCGAGATCTCGACATTGTCGCCGGCGATCGCGATTTCATCGAACGAGAGATAGTCGCGCCGCCAGTCATAGCGGCCGCTGAACATGGTCCGGGTCAGGCGCAGCGGCGGATCGTCCTTTGCCATCGGCGCGAGGATCAATTCGCGCCCGTAGAAGGCGAAATCGACATCGCCGGCGCCGCCGGCCCCGAAACGGACGGCACCGGTCAGGTCGGCGCGGGTCTCGCCGAAGAAGAACCGCAGATGATCGAGCACGAGCGCGCGTTTGTCGGCGCGCCAGACGAGGCCGAGATTGGCCTCGTCGAGGATCGCCTGGGCATCGCCGCTCTCAATGATCCCGGCGCCCACATCCATCGACAGTTCCGCCTGGCCGATCGCGCCGGCCGCATCGACGACGAGCGTGAAGGTGCCGTAGAGCGGCATGTCGGCCTGCAGACGGCCGGGGTCGAGACCGGCCAGGTGCATGAAATCGGTCGGCGACAGGTCGGAGACGCCGATCACATTGCTGACCTGCCCGTCCGGCGACCGCTGCCGGTTGAAGGTGACGGTGCCGCGTCCCGCCTGCCCGAACAGGGACAGATAGGCCCGCACGCCGCCCTCGCGCGGTGCGAACTGCACATCCGCATCGATGCCGGTGAATCTTCTGCCCTGCGGATGGCCGCCGGCGATGTTGACGACGCCGTTGACGACCGCGATCCGTTCCAGTCCGTCCTGCCGGACATGGTCGATATGGTCGGCGATCGCCCGGTCGGCCGCCGCCATCAGCCGCTCGAACTCAAGCTCGGGCGGTGTGGCGGCCGCCCGCTGAATGCCGGACAGGAGAAGGTCGATCGCCGGCAGCATGGTTGCCGCGGGGCGATCGAGCAGGATCGCCGCCGGGCGCAGTTCGCCCCGCACCAGCGCGCCGCCGTCGATCGTTATCGATGCGACCGGCACCTCGACGACGCCGACCTCCACGGCCGACAGCTCCAATTCGTAGAGATCGACGATGAGATCGCCGCGCGAAAGGCCGATGGTCGCCGCCCCGATCGAAACGTCATAGCCGGGACCGAGCGCCCGCTCCAGCCGCGCCTCGACGAGCGGCGACAGGGTCTGCAGCGGCACGGTTCGCATCGACAGCAGGATCACCACGCCGATGAGGCCGACGAAAAGCGCGAGCGCGGCAACGATGAGGAGGCGCAACAGCCACTTGCGGCGCTCGCCGAAGCCGACGCCGGCAAGCCCGTGCGCCCGCCAGTCGGCCTGGCCGGAGGGATATTGGTGCATCGGGCCCGGCGACATCAGGCACTCATCGCCCCGGTTGCCCGTTCCGTGCGTAGGCTCGCCGCGCGGTTCCGATCCGACATTCGACCCTCTTTGATTTTTCGCAGCGGCCTTGCATATATCTGGGCATCCGATCTGCCGGTCTTGGTTTCGCCGCTTGCGAATCGGGACCGTTTCATCTGGTTTCGATTTCCGCGCGATCGGCTTTGGTAAGACAGCGGCCGCCGCGCTTCAACGCCAAAATACGAAAGGACATTGCCCCATGGCCGATACCGTGACCGAGGGCGCGACCGCGCCGGATTTCGACCTGCCGAGCGACGGCGGCGGCCGCGTCCGGCTCGCCGATCTCAGCGGCCGTATCGTCGTCCTCTATTTCTATCCCAAGGACGACACCAGCGGCTGCACCAAGGAGGCGATCGCGTTTTCCGGCCTGATGAACGATTTCGCCGCCGCCGGCGCGACGATTGTCGGCGTTTCGCCCGATTCAGCCGCCAAACACGACAAATTCAAGGCGAAATACGATCTCACCGTGACGCTCGGCGCCGACGAGGACAAGGCGATGGTTGCCGCCTATGGCGTCTGGGTCGAGAAAAGCATGTATGGCCGCAAATATATGGGCGTCGAGCGGTCGACCTTCCTGATCGACCGCGACGGCAAGATCGCCAAGGTCTGGCGCAAGGTGAAGGTGCCCGGCCACGCCGAGGCGGTACTGGAGGCCGTCAAGGCGCTCTGACCGCGGCGTCGGCGTCTCCCCTCCGACGGTAGGCGAAACGCAACTGATCAGTCCAAAAATCTCCAAACTCTACGAATTGTTAACCCTAATCGAGTTTTAATCCCGCCGATGAGATCGCGAACGGCATTCGTTCTTCAAGCTGCCGCGTACCACGGTGTGGAGTAAAATGACGAGCCGAGAGTCCAATCCGACGCATGTCTTTGGCAGGCGTACCGAACCTCACCGCATCACCATCGCCAAAGGTCCCGAGGTCCGATCCTTCACCTTCCGGCCATGGGTCGCCGGCGTGGCGGTCGGCCTCATCGCGCTGTTCGGCGCCGGCTATCTCGGGGCCACCGCCTATCTGGTCTTTCGCGACCAGATCGCCTCGGCCAACGTCGCCCGCCAGGCCCGCATGCAGCACGAATACGAAGACCGGATTTCGGCGCTGCGGGCGGAACTGGAACGGGTCACCAGCCGCCAGTTGATCGACCAGGCGGCGGTGGAGACCAAGATCGATGTGCTGCTGGAGCGCAAGGCCTCGCTCGACGACCGCGACGCGGCAATCCTGCGCCTGTTCGAAAAGGCCCGCACCGTCGGCCTCGCCCCGCCGGTCGTCGGGCCGCAGCCGCACCCAAAGCCGAACGGCGGCGCCGCGCCTTCGGATGAGATCGCCGCGGAGGATCCGTTCGACGGCTTCACTCTGCGCCTGTCGAGCGCCGGTTTTCTTGGCGAGGATAAGGCGGCGGTTTCCGCCAGCACCGATCTGGCCGCCCTGCCGCCGCAGGCCGCCAATGTCATCGGCCGGATCGAAAGCGATTTCGACCTGCTCGAAAGCCGCCAGACCACCGTTATCGGGCTGCTCGCCGCCCGCGCCGCCGAACGCGCCCGCAAGGCGCAGTTCACCTTGGCCAAGCTCGGCTACAAGGTCGAAGACGGCGACACCGGCGCTGCCGGTGGCTCGATCGGCGGTCCGTTCGTGCCGGCGCCGCAAGACCCGTTTCTGGCCAAATTGCGGGCCGCCGAACGGGCGATCAACGAACTGGCGGCGATCAAGAATTCGACCCGCTCGATCCCGTTGCGCCGGCCGATCAACGGCAAGGCGTCCATTACCAGCACGTTCGGCACGCGGGTCGATCCGTTTCTGCGCCGCCCGGCCATGCACTCGGGCATCGATTTCAAGGCCGATTACGGCCACGCCATTGCCGCCACCGGCAACGGCGTCGTGGTCCAGGCCGGCTATTCCGGCGGCTACGGCAAGCTGGTCGAGATCGATCACGGCGACGGCGTGACCTCGCGCTACGCGCATTTGAGCCGGATTTCGGTGAAGGCCGGCGACAAGGTCGCGGCCGGCCAGCCGATCGGCCGGCTCGGCAATACCGGCCGCTCCACCGGCCCGCACCTGCACTACGAGATCCGGGTCAATGGCAGCGCCGTCAATCCGAAGCGTTTCCTGACGGCGGGATCAAACCTGCGCCGGCTGTTTTAGGGCGGGTGCGGCGACGCTCGATAGCTGGCTCGGGCCTTGCAGTCTGGCCGCGTCCGCTGACCTATTGCCACTGTCATCCGCTTAAGTGATTTTGGGATTGCTGAGCCCCTCATCCAACGTCATTGCCCTCTTTTTGCAGGCAATCCGATAGCTTATCCGCTTGCAGAAACGCCTGAGTTTCCAGGGCGATAGCCTTTACGACACTGACCCGCCAATGGTTCCCCGCTTCCGCGGGGAAGGTGCAAGATCAGTGTTCGAGCGCTATCAACACCCACCGTCCTCGCGTAAGCGGGGACCCATTGCCCCGCTCAGCACGGTACGCCGGTGACGTCGACATTCTAGGGACGAAGTCATACACGGGCTTGTCCCGCGTATCCAGGCCGTTTGCCGCCTGGATTGCCGCGGCGCTTTTCGGCGCCTAGCAATTACGATCGGAAAAACGTCTCCGGCCAAAACACTTATGGCCACGGTATCGAACTGAGCCGGAAAGCAATGGTCTATAGCCAACAACACTGCCCCCGCCCTACTCCAGATCCGCGACCTCTTCCTTGCCGCCATAGACCCGCTGCGCCAGCGCCGCTTCCATGAACGCGTCGAGATCGCCGTCGAGCACGTTCTGCGGGCTGGTGTTCTCGGTCCCGGTGCGCAGGTCCTTCACAAGCTGATAAGGCTGCAGCACGTAGGACCGGATCTGGTGGCCCCAGCCGATATCGGTCTTCGCGGAGGCCTCGGCGAGCGCCGCCTCTTCGCGCTTCTTGAGCTCCTCTTCGTAGAGCCGGGCGCGCAGCATCGACCACGCGGAGGCGCGGTTCTTGTGCTGCGACCGCTCGTTCTGGCACTGCACGACGATACCGGTCGGCAGATGGGTGATGCGCACCGCCGAATCGGTGGTGTTGACGTGCTGGCCGCCGGCGCCCGAAGCCCGGTAGGTGTCGATGCGGACATCGGATTCGCTGACATCGACCTCGATCGACTCATCGACCACCGGATAGACCCAGACGCTGGCGAAGCTGGTGTGCCGGCGCGCATTGGAATCGAACGGCGAAATCCGCACCAGCCGGTGGACGCCCGATTCCGTCTTCAGCCAGCCATAGGCGTTATGGCCCTTGATCAGCACGGTCGCACCCTTGATGCCGGCCTCCTCGCCCTCGTTGAGACCGACGATTTCGGTCTTGAACTTGCGCTTTTCGGCCCAGCGCAGATACATGCGCAGGAGCATGTTGGCCCAGTCCTGGCTCTCGGTGCCGCCGGCGCCGGCATGGACTTCGATATAGGTGTCGTTGCCGTCGGCCTCGCCGGAAAGCAGCGTCTCGACCTGCCGCCTTGTGGCCTCGGCGTTGAGCGCGCCGAGCGCCGCCTCGGCCTCGGCGACGACGCTGTCATCGCCCTCCTCCTCGCCGAGCGCGATCAGCTCGACATTGTCGGAAAGCTCCTGCTCGAGCGTGCCGATTGCGGCGATCGAATCCTCAAGCTGCTGGCGCTCGCGCATGGCCCGCCGCGCCGCCTCGGGATCGTTCCACAAATCCGGATCTTCGGCCTGAGTGTTCAGTTCGGCCAGGCGTTTCTTTGCGGCATCCCAGTCAAAGATGCCTCCTCAGCAGGCCGATCGCCTGCTTGATGTCGTCCACGATCGATTCGGTTTCGGCTCTCATCGGGTTTCCGTTTCAAGAAGATCCATGGGCGGCGGCGCCGCAGCCAGGCGGCGCCGGACAATAAAGCCATTGTTACGGTCAATAAAGCCCGCCGGTGCCCGAAATGATGGCGCGGTCGGCCTCCGGCGTCACCGTCCGGGCGCCGCTCAACTGATCGTCGTAACCGATGATCGAATAGGCGTCGGTCGGGTCGGTGCCGGGCTTGAAGGCTTCCATGATCACCCCCGGCGCACCCGGCCGCGCCCGCTGGCCGGTCTTGCGGTTGATCGGGATCAGCTTGATCCCCGCCGGCACGCGGAACGGCACCGCCGGCTTTTCGGCGAGCGCCACCTTCATGAAATCGCGGAAGACGGGTGCGGCGAGCTGGCCGCCGGTGGAGCCGCGTCCCATCGACTTGGGCTGGTCGAAGCCCATGAAGACGCCGACGACGAGGTCGGGCGAGAAGCCGACGAACCAGGCGTCCTTCTCGTCATTGGTGGTGCCGGTCTTGCCGGCGAGCGGCCGGCCGACCGCCTTGACCCGCGTGGCGGTGCCGCGCAGCACCACGCCCTCCATCATCGAAGTGATCTGATAGGCGGTCATCGGATCGAGCACCTGCTCGCGCTCGTCGATCAGCGGCGGCTCGTCCTGGCCCTGCCAGACGCCGGCTTCGCACGCTTCGCAGATGCGCTGGTCGTGCTTGTAGATGGTCTTGCCGGAGCGGTCCTGGATGCGGTCAATCAGGGTCGGATAGATGCGGCGGCCGCCATTGGCGATCGTCGCATAGGCCGAGGTCAGCCGCAGCACCGTCGTCTCGCCGGCGCCGAGCGCCATCGCCAGCACCGGCATCAATTCGTCGTAGATGCCGAAACGCTTTGAATATTCGACGATCAGCGGCATGCCCATGTCCTTGGCCAGCCGCACCGTCATCACGTTGCGCGAGCGCTCGATCCCGAGCCGCAGCGTCGACGGCCCGTAGAACTTGCCGCCGTAATTCTTCGGCGTCCAGGTCCGGCCATTGCCCATCGGCAGCGAGATCGGCGCATCGAGGACGACGCTCGACGGCGTGTAGCCGTTGTCGAGGGCGGCCGCGTAGATGAACGGCTTGAACGACGAGCCCGGCTGGCGCATGGCCTGGGTGGCGCGGTTGAACTGGCTCCGGGCAAAGGAGAAGCCGCCGACCAGCGCCTGCACACGGCCCGTGTGCGGGTCCATCGCCACCAGCGCGCCCGAAATCTTCGGCTCCTGCCGCAGCCGATAGACCGGCAAACCGTCCTGCGGTTCCGCATCGGCGACCGTCTCGACATAGACCACGTCGCCCGGCGCAAGGATCTTGTCGGCGGTCTTGACCGCGCGCCCCTTCCTGTCGCCGACCGCCCAGCGCCGCGCCCATTTCATCTGCTCGAAGGGAATGATCGCCGTCTTGCGTTCTTTTGAAAGCGCGCCGGAGACCTCGCGCGGCGGCCTGAGGCCGACCTCGGCGCTCTTTTCGCCGGCGGAAAGCACCACCGCCAACCGCCATTCCGGCACGTCCTGCAACGGCTTGATCTCGCCGAGCGGCTTGCCCCAATCGCCGCCGGGCGAAATCGTCTGGACCGGACCGCGCCAGCCGCGGCGCTCGTCATAGCGCAAGAGCCCGTCGATCAGCGCCCGGCGCGCGAGCTTCTGCATTTCGGGATTGAGCGTGGTGCGCACCGAAAGGCCGCCATCGTAGAGCTTGTCCTCGCCATACATGCCGAGCAGTTGGCGCCGCACCTCCTCGACGAAGAAATCGGCGGCGAACAGATGCGCGCCGGTGCGCCTGGGGCGCACCTCCAGCGGCTGGGTCTTGGCCTTCTCCGCCGTCGCGTCGTCGATATAGCCGTTCTCCAGCATCCGATCGAGCACCCAGTTGCGACGCTCAATCGCACGATCGGGATGGCGGAACGGGTGGTAGTTGTTGGGCGCCTTGGGCAGCGCCGCCATATAGGCGGCCTCCGCCAGCGTCAGTTCGTGCACGGACTTGTCGAAATAAAGCAAGGAGGCCGCCGCCACCCCGTAAGCGCCGATGCCGAGATAGATCTCGTTCAGATAGAGTTCGAGGATCTTGTCCTTGGTGAACGCCCGTTCGATCCGGAGCGAAATCAGCGCCTCGCGAATCTTGCGGTCGAGCGTCGCCTCATTGGTGAGCAGGAAGTTCTTCGCCACCTGCTGGGTGATGGTCGAGGCGCCGATCGGCCGCCGGTTCGAGCCCATGTTCTGCAGGTTGACGACGACGGCGCGGCCGATGCCCTGGAAATCGAGCCCGGCATGGGTATAGAAATTCTTGTCCTCGGCCGAGATGAAGGCGTTCTTGATCAGTTCGGGGATCGCCTGGATCGGCAGGTAGAGCCGGCGCTCATGCGCATATTCGGCGACAAGCTGGCCGTCGGCGGCATGAATCCGCGTCATGATCGGCGGCTCGTACTGGCGCAGCACCGTATAGTCCGGCAGGTCCTCGGTATAGCTGTAGATGAAATAGCCGGCAACCGCCGCACCGATGACGAAAAGTGCCGCGCCGATACCGAAGAAGTAGCCGAAGAATCTTAAAAACATACCGCCGGTTGATCCTTGGTGGGACCATCAGGTCCACGCTGCATCCCGTATTCGCCGGAACCTAGAGCGTCGGGCGATAAGGTTGATTCAATTCTGTTTCACGATTGGCGTGGCGGCCCGCCGGTGAGACGCTCGCCGCGCGATGTGGGGCATCGGGCAAG
>JANQEG010000029.1 GCA_028278505.1 Rhodobiaceae bacterium | reverse complement strand
AGCTGCGCAGCATTAGCAACAGCCAAACGCGTTTTCAAGCAGCTTGGCGGGCCGCTCCGGTCTGCCTGCGTCGGCGGCGTCATCGTCCGGTCGGGCCGCCGCGGCGGCGGCACCGGCAAAGGTCGCTCAGATGGGGGATTTTCCGGACGTCGCCCGACAAAAGCCGTCCCGCCAGCGTTCGTGCGCGGTGACGAGGCCCCAGCACACGCCCATGAGCAGGAAGAAGTGGCGCCAATGATCGGTGTCGACCACCAGGCCTTCGACCGCGATGACGAAGAAGCTGGAGAACGCCGGCACCAGGAGCCAGCGATAGGGACCGGCCTCCAGCGTGCAGCGCGCGGTGCGGAAAAGCGTCAGCGCCGTCAGCAGTGCATAGGCGACGCCGCCGAGCCAGCCATAGGAGAGGAACGCATTCAGATAAACGTTGTGCGGGTCTTCCGGAAAGAGCCTGGCGAACTCCAGCGGGCCGATGCCGAGCGGTTTGTCCAGAACCAGGAAGAAGCCGGCCTCCTGCCGCCCGAAGCGGCCGAGCGGGCCGATGTCGTATTGCTGGCTGAGCGTGGCGCGGACCTCGAACACCTCCCGTATTTCGGGCAGGCTGAGCGCCGCAACCGCAAGGCCGATGAGCACGAAAACGACGGCGACGGACAAAACGACGATGCGTGCCCTGATCTTCAGCGACGGCGTCAGCGCGTAGGTCAGCACGACGACCATCAGGCTGACGACGGGAAAAAGCCCCCAGCCGCCGCGCGAAAACGTCAGGAACACGCCGATCGCGCAGATCACGAACACCGCCGAGGCGACGAGCGTCTCGCGGACATCGCCGATCAGCGCGCGCTGCAGCGCCACCGCCGTCGGCAGCAGCAGAAACGCCGCCAGCACGTTGGGATCTTCGAAGGTCCCGCTCGCCCGGTTATGCCGGGTGAAAATGTCGGTGCCGGGCACCAGCTCGAAATAGCCGACAACGCTGGCGGTCGTCGCAATCACGGCGCCGAAGGTGTAGCCGGCGAATATCGCCCGCGTCCCGAAATCCGGATTGCGGGCGACATAGCTCGCAAACAGCACCGAAGTGCCGGCCAGGAATGTGGTCACGGCCATATACATCGCCGCCTCGGACAGCCTGCTGCTCTGTAGCGCGCCGAACAGGCCGCCGACGACGAACAAGGACAACAGCACGATCATCGGCAGCGTCCGCCCGGCGATCGGCAGGCCGCCGACCGCGAACAGGACGACAATGGCGATAATGGAGATGAATTCGTAGGGTGCCGGCTCGTGCAGCACGAACGCGCCGGCAAAAGCGGTCAGCCAGATCAGCCCGCGCCCGGCCGCCTCCGCCAGCGACTGCGTCTTCGCCGGGACAGCCGGCCCGGCCGCAAAGCCGGTTACGCTCATGGCGCCGTCCTCAATACGCGTTTTCCGACTTCGACATCAGCGATATCGGCGTCATCGCCAGGATGTAGAGGTCGAGCAGCACCGACCAGTTCTCAATGTAGTAGAGGTCGAATTCGACCCGGCGCTGGATCTTCTCCGAGGTGTCGGTTTCGCCGCGCCAGCCGTTGATCTGCGCCCAGCCGGTAATCCCGGGCTTGACCTTGTGGCGCGCGTAATAGCCGTCGACGACCTCCTGGTAGAGGCGCTCCTCGGCCTTGGCCTTGAGCGCGTGCGGGCGCGGCCCGACCAGCGACAGCTCGCCCTTGAAGACGTTGATCAACTGCGGCAGCTCGTCGAGGCTGGTCTTGCGGATGAAGCGGCCGACCCTGGTCACCCGCGGATCGTCCTTGGTGACCAGCCGGGCGGCGGCGGCGTCGCACTGGTCCACATACATGGAGCGGAACTTGTAGACTTCGATGAGTTCGTTGTTGAAGCCGTGGCGCTTCTGTCTGAACAACACCGGCCCCCTGGATTCAAGCCTGACCGCAGCCGCCACGGCCGCCATGACCGGCAGCAGCAGGACGAGCAGGGCGGTGCCGATGATGCGGTCGAACAGCCACTTCAAGACCACGTCCCAGTCGGCGATCGGCTTGTCGAAGACATCGAGGAACGGCACGTTGCCGATGTAGGAATAGGCGCGCGGATGCAGCCGCAGCCGGTTGGTGTGGGCGGCAAGCCGAATGTCGACCGGCAGCACCCAGAGCTTGCGCAGCATCTGCAGCACCCGCGCTTCGGCGGTGATCGGGATGGTGACGATCAGGAGGTCGATATGGGTGTGGCGGGCGAATTCGACCAGATCGTCGATACTGCCGAGCTTCCTGTAGCCGGAGATGCTGGCCGGCGAGCGGACGTCGTCGCGGTCGTCGAAAAAGCCGCAGATGCGGACGTCGTGCTCCTTGGATTCGGCAAGATCGGCGATCACCGCCTCCGCCGCCTCGCCGCCGCCGACGATGACGGCGCGCTGCTGCAGGCGCCCGGCCCGCGTCCATTTGCGCACCGCCGCATGGAGGCCGACGCGGAAAATGATCAGCGAGCCGAGGCCGGCCAGGAACCAGATTCCGAGATAGAGGCGCGAATACTCGATACCGAGTTTGGCGAAGAAGATCAGCGCCAAGAGCACCATAAGGGCGGCGACCCAGCCGGCCGAAACTTTCAGCGCCTGGCGATGGAACAGACGGAACGCGGCCACCGTATAGGCCCGCAGCGCCTGCAAAGCGAGCACCGTAAGCACGGCGCCGAGCAGGATGATGCCGCTATAGAGCACCGGCAGATTGGCGGTGGCGGCGTCGCTGCCGAAATAGCCGAAAAAAGCGGCAAAACCGGTGATCACCACGATGGCGAAATCGGAAAGCCGCACCGCGCCGACAAGCACGATCGGCGACAGCGGTGCGCTCCGTTTCGCGCGAATGACCTCGAGGGCCGCCTCGTTCAGCGGCCGACGCCGTTCCCGCCGGCGCTTGTCATGGTCGCTCCGGGCCTCGGCGGCCGCCTTTGCGGTGTTCGCCTTCAGCTCCTCGCGGACTACAGCCTTGGTGTCGAACCGAATCATTTACGCCATACCCCTCGGTCCCCGCCGCCGCTCCGCGCCTCTCACCCACCAGGGCGCACACGTCGGCCAATCGCCGGAATCGTAACGGAAAGTGCTGTATGAAGGCTTAACCGGTGGAGGGCTCAACCCCGGCGGGCGTGGAGCGTTTCGCGGTAGAGGTTTTCGATCGCGTCGATCATTTTCGGCAGCACGAAATTCTCCTGCACGAAGGCGCGGCGGTCTTCGGCCTCGCGCGCCGCGGACGCCGGATCGTCGAGCGCCCGCTGCATGGCGGCGGCGAGCGCGCCGACATCATCGGCCGGGATCAGGCGATCGGCGGTCGGCCCGAAGATCTCAGAGATACCGCCGACCCTCGTGGCGATGACCGGAAGCCCGCAGGCGGCCGCCTCCAGCACGATATAGGGCAGCGATTCCTTGCGCGACGGGACGACGACAGAGCGCGCCGCCGCAAAGGCCGTCTGCGCCGGCCGGACGCCGGAGAAGACCACCCTGTCGGCAAGCCCGAGCCGGGTCGCCTGCTCGCGGAAGGCCGCCTCTTCGGCGCCGCCGCCGACGATGTTGAGGCGGATCGGACGATCGTCCGCCCGCGTCAGCCGCGAAAACGCGTCGACCAGCACGTCGACGCCCTTCAACTGGCGCAACTCGCCGACGAAGAGGAAATCGAAAGCGGCATCGGTTGCGGCGACCGGCGCGAATTCCGCATCGCTCAAGCCGTTGTGGATGACCCGGACGAGGCCGCCGGGCCGGCCGATCCGCTGAAAAAAGACGTCGCGGCTGTAGGCGCTTTCGAAAACGAAGCCGTCCGTGGCCGGCATCAGCAGCCGTTCGAGGGTGTGGAACAGGAGCCCGGCTGCCGAGCGCGGCGCGTAATGGAGGCTGCCGCCATGGGGCGTGTAGAGCGCAGCCGGCCGCCGCCCGGAGGCGGTGAGCGCCGCGCCAAGGCGGGCATAGGCGCCGCCCTTGGCGCCATGGCCGTGACAAATATCTATAGTTTTATCAGCCAGTTGCGCCCGCACATGGGCGACGGCCGAGATATCGCGCAGACCGATCTGGCGGCTCATCGGCACCCGTGTGATCGCGAGCGCGGCGTGCTCGGCGATCTCGGCAAACGCGGCCTCGGCGAGCGCATCGCCGGTGCCGGCGTCGGCGACGACGCCGAGGCGGTGGCCGCGGGCGCTGAGCCCGCGGACGAGGTCGGCCACGTGGCGGAAGAGGCCGCCGACAGGCGCTCTCAGGACTTGGAGAATGGCAAGGGGAGGGGTGTCCGACGTCATCGCGCCGGCCGGCTCAGAACCAGCGCTCGCGCACGTAGATCGTGTCGCCGGGGCGGACCGGATAGGTGATCGGGACCTCGCCGTGCACGATCTCGCCGTTGAACTGGCGGGTCACCAGCACCCGCGACTTGTTGGCGCGCGCCGAAAACCCGCCGGCAATCGCGATCGCCGTCTGCATCGTCATGCCGGAAACGTAGGCGTACTGGCCGGCGCTGCCGACCTCGCCCATGACGAAGAACGGCCGGTAGGTCGAGACCTCGACGGTGACGTCCGGATTGCGGATGTAATTGGTGCGCAGCGCCGCCGCGATCCGCTGTTCGAGGTCCTGGGTCGTGCTGCCGCGCGCAACCACCGTGCCGATCAGCGGCATGGCGATATAGCCCGCCGTATCGACCGTATAGGTGTTGGAGATGTCGGTCTGCCCGAACACGACGACGCGCAGGCGGTCGCCGCTGTCCAGCCGGTAGGGGGCGAACAGCGCCTCGTCGAAGGCGCCGTTCTGCGGGTTGTAGCTGGCACAGCCGCCAAGCAAGAGGCCGGCGGCAACAAGGCTGGCGCAGAATCGGATGACGGAATTCACTCGAAGCATCGGGACGGCCGCGGACTGAGAAGACAAACCGAATGCCGGTACTTTCCCCCGCTATGGTTAATAAACCCTAACTCGCTGCCGATGCGGCCTGTCGGCTTCATGAGTGGTGGCCGCCATGCCAGCCGACCACGCGGCGTGCAGATTTTTCGCTCTCGCCGTCGGGTTTAACGGCTTGGTTACCATAACAGGATGTAATTGGGCCGCGTTTTCAGTCAGAGGTCAATGATGAGCCCGAAGAGTTATCCCGACGCCAAGGATGTGGATGTCGATTTCGGCAGCCTGCTCGGCGTGATCTGGCAGGCCAAGTCCCGCATCATCGTGTTCACGCTGGTCGTTGTCGGCCTCGCCTTTATCTGGACGAATGCGGTCAAGCCGCGTTACGCCTCCGAGGCGCGCATTCTGATCGAAAGCGGCGAGACCAGCTTCACCCGGCCCAAGGACGCGCCGCCCGTGGACGATTCCAAGTCCATGCTCGACGAGCAGGCGGTCGCCAGCCAGGTCCAGGTGATTTCGTCGCGCGACCTGGCGCGGCTGGTCGTCCGCAAGCTCGAACTCGGCAAGTCGCCGGAATTCGATTCCGCCCTCGACGGCATTTCGATCCTGAAACAGGTGTTCGTCACCATCGGGCTTGCCCGCGATCCGCTGCAGATGTCGGCCGAAGAACGGGTGCTGAAGAAATATTTCAAACGCCTGTCGGTCTATCAGGTCGGCAAGTCGCGGGTCATTGCCGTCGAATTCGAGGCCTCGACGCCGGAACTCGCCGCCAGGATCACCAATGCCATCGCCGATGAGTATGTTTCCTGGCAGCAGAACGCCAAGCGCGAGAACACCAAGGATGCCGCGGCCTGGCTCGAATCGGAGATTGCCGGCCTGCGCGAGAAGGTGGCGGAGGCGGAAGCCCGCGTTGCCGAGTTCCGCTCCGGTTCCGACCTGCTTGTCGGCCGGAACAACACCTCGCTCAACGCCCAGCAGCTCTCCGACCTGAATACCGAGCTCGCGCGCATTCGCGCGGAAAAATCCGACGCCCAGGCGAAGGCGCAGGAGGTTCGCGCGGTTTTGCAGACCGGCCGGCCGCTCGACGCCTCCAGCGATGTGATGAATTCGCCGCTGATCCAGCGGCTGCAGGAGCGCTATGTGCGCCTGCAGGCGCGCGTCGCCGAAATGTCGAGCACGCTCCTGCCCGGCCATCCGCGCATCAAGGAAATGAAGGCGCAGCTCGCCGATCTGCGGTCGCAGATCCGCGGCGAGGGCGCGCGCTATCTGCGCAATCTGGAAAACGATGCCCGCATTGCCGCCGCCCGCGAGGAGTCGCTGGTCCAGGAGCTGTCGACGATCAAGGCCGCGGCGTCGCGGGCCAATGAGCAGGAGGTGCAGCTGCGCGCGCTCGAACGCGAGGCGAAGGCGCAGCGCGACCTGCTGGAATCCTTCCTCGCCCGCTATCGCGAGGCGACCGCGCGCCAGAACGCCGACAATCTCCCGGCCGATGCGCGCATCATCTCGCGCGCGGCGCCGGCCAGCGAACCAGCGTTCCCGAAGAAGATCCCGACCCTTCTCGCCGCGCTGTTCGGTGCGCTGATCCTCGGCATCCTTGCCGTCCTGATGCGGGCGCTGACCGTCACCAACACCCTTCCGATCCGGCGCGGTGCCGTGCCGCCGATGCCGTCGGTTCCGGGCGAGATCCCGATCGACGGCCATGTGACGCTCGACGACGACCATTCGCCGCCCATGTTCAGCGAATTCGACGCCGCGGAGGCGGCCTATGACGCGGACAACGCCGATTCGGACGCGTTCGCCTCGCCGGAAGACGGCTCGCTCTGGTCGGATGAGGAGGACGGTGCCGACGAGATGCCGATCGCCCCGGTGACGCTGCGGCCGATCCGTTCGATCTCCGATCTCTATGGCCGTATCTGCTCCGCCGCCGGCGGTCGCGGTGCCCGCACCATTGCGGTTGCCGGCGCCGACGACGCCATCGGCGTCGCCTCGACCGCAACGGCGCTGGCCCGGGTGATGGCGATGCGCGGCCGGCGCGTGGTGCTGGTCGATGTCGATCCGTCGCGGCCGCAGATCGCGCCGCTGGTCGCCGTCACCGATCAGCCCGGCATCGGCGAATTGCTGCGCGGCGAGGCCTCGTTCGGCCAGGTGATCTTCCGCGACCGGGCGTCGCGGGCGCACGTCATCACCGCCGGCCGCGGCGTTTTGCTGTCGCCGGATCAGGTCGACACGGAGGCGTTTTCGGCCGTCATCGAGGCGCTTCGCCAGACTTATGATCACGTTATTTTCGGCGCCGGCACGGTCGATACCGGGACCGCGGCGGCGATTGCGGCCCGCGCCGAATTCACCGTGCTCGCCGTCAGCGGCAACGCCAACGATCCGGCCTCCATCCGCGCCTATGACGCGCTGGCCGCCGTCTGCCTCGGCGAGATTGCGGTGGTGTCGACCGATCCGACGACCAATGGTCACCGCCGCACCGGCGTCGAACCGGCCGAAGCCGCATAGAGGATTTTCGGGTAATCAGTCGGGCTGGCTGTCCGGCGGCAGGTCCGCTGCGCGCGCGGCGGAAATCGCGCGGCGGATTTGGCGCAGCCTTTTCACGATCGCCCAGGCCCGCCGGTTCTGCTTGACCGACCGTTTTATCCGATAGGCCGAGGCTTCGACCGCGCAGAAGGCGCGGCCCGCCCCGGTGAGCGGAGCAAAACAGTCGAAAAGCGGATCGATGTTCTCGCAGATCGCGGTCTTGTACTGGGCCTCGCCAATGCCGAGGTCGAAACTCTCCAGGCCTTGCGCGCAGCAGGCCTTGATCACGTCGTTCTGCAGCAGTTCGCCGGGGCTGAACCGGGCCATGTCGTCCATGCGGATCGAGTTGAAATAGCAGGAATAGCGGCCATTGGCGCTGCCGCCGCCATAGATCGCGCGAATCTTGCCGGCGACCCGCAGCACCGCGAGATCGAGCACCGGGTTCCCGGTCCGCGCCCGGCGGTCGATGAGGTCGTGGAAGAAGGCGTGGGCGCCGGGCTCGTCAAGCGAATTGGTGATGCCGAGCTGGGCGAACCGGGCTCTTTTCTGCTCGAAGAAGATGTCGAGGATCCGGTGCGCTGCCGCCGCGTCAGTGATCTGCTCGCTGTCATAGCCGCCGAATTCGGCCAGCTTGCGGTTCTGCCAGCGCATCTTCTTGCGCGTCCGCGCATGGCGCCGCCGGGTCAGGATCTCCTCGAAACCGGCATCAAGCGTCAGGCTGTAGGCGAAGCTCGGGCTGGGCTGGTGCGGCAGGGCGAGGAACGGATTGGTCCGGCCGCCCCACGCCTCGGGCTGGTTGATGAGCGCAAACGCATCGATGCGGCCGGCGGCGCCCGCCGCTTCGGCCAGGATCGCCGTAATGTCTTCGCGGGTCAGCCGCGGCATCAGCGCGGCATCGTAAAGGCCCATATTGTAGTTGGTGTAGGGACCGCCGAGCCAGACCCCGATGCGCAGCGGCCCATGGGCGGAAATGCCCATCGGCCAGATGAAACCGGTCTCGGTGCCGCGCCGGCCCTCGATCACGAGCGGGGCGATGCCGCGCCGCCGGCCGAGATGGTGGTGCCAGGCGTGCAGGAAATCGAAGCGCTGATAGGGCGACATCACCGCGTGCGCCTCGAACCGGCGCCAGGTCTCCTCGATCGTCGCAAAGTCCCGGTGAACCGCGATGTCGAGTGCCGCCCGACGGGCGCTCTGCGACGTCTCCGGCGGCGATATCTCGTCGACCGCAAGCATCTGGGTATCCTCTAGCGAAGCGGCGTAAGCGCAACGGCACGCCCCGGCAACCTAGCCGCCAAACCTCAAGAAAGTGTTTGTCCGCGCGGCGATTTTCCGGCCGGCCCGCGGCGCGACGGCGCCGGCGGTGCCGTTTTGCCGCATTGCACAATCGGATACGCTCACGAAATATTTGCGCAAGGGAAGGACAACCAAATATCAACAAAAGCCGTCCATAATGCCCAAGGAATTGCGTCGAAGACCTGCAGCGAGGGCGTAACGCGCTGGGATTATGGCCGATTGGAAAAAGACGGCATTCAAGGCCGGGCTGGACGCGCTCTATTTTTCCGGCGCGCACCATATGCTGGCGCCGTTTGCGCGCGGAACCGGCGTCATCTTCACCCTGCACCATGTTCGCGAGGCCTCGCGCCGGCCGTTTTCGCCTAACCGCATTCTCGAAGTCACGCCCGATTTCCTCGACGCGGTCATCGAGCGGGTGCGCACCCATGACGTCGACATCGTTTCGATCGAGGAGGCCTATCGGCGGCTGACGACGCCCGGCGAACACAACCGCTTCGTCGTCTTCACCTTCGACGACGGCTATCGCGACAATCTGGAGATCGCCCATCCGATCCTCAAGAAGCACGAGGTGCCGTTCACCGTCTATGTGACCAGCGGCTATGTCGGCGGCGGCGGTGAATTGTGGTGGCGGGCGCTCGAAGAGGTGATCGCCAGGCAGGACCATATCGGCGCCGTGATCGAAGGCCGGACGCGGTATTTCGACACCCGTACCCTCGCCGAGAAAGAGGCCGTGTTCCGCGAGATCTACTGGTGGCTGCGCTCGATCGACGAGGATGTGCTGCGCGCCTTCGTCCGCGACCTGGCCGAGCGCTATCGCGTCGACATGGACGACATGGCCCGCTGCGCGCTGATGACCTGGGACGAAATCCGCCGGCTCGCCGCCGATCCGCTGGTGACAATCGGCGCCCACACCGCCAACCACTATGCGCTCGCCAAGCTCGACCGCGACCGGGCTTTGTCCGAGATGCGCGCCGGGGCCGCGGCGATCGCCGCCGAACTCGGCGTCATGCCGGAGCATTTCGCCTATCCTTATGGCGATCCGGCCTCGGCCGGATCGCGGGATTTCGCGCTCGCCGCCGAAGCCGGCTTCAAGACCGCGGTGACGACCCGCAAGGGCATGCTGTTTCCCGAGCACGAAGAGCACCTGATGGCGCTGCCGCGGGTGTCGCTCAACGGCGATTATCAGGCGATACGCTATCTCGATCTGTTCTTGTCGGGAACGCCGTTTGCGGTGTTCAACGGCTTCCGCCGGCTCGACGTCGCCTGAGCCGACGGCTTGGCGCTGTCCGGCCGATACATCCATTTGATGATGAAGGCGACCGGGAACGCCCAGACGATCCCGGTGACCGCCCAATAGAGGATGTCGAGCGCGGTGCCGACGCTGTGCAGGACCGACGCGGCAACCACGATCACGGCGACAAAATAGACGAACAGAAAGACGACCAGCACGATCGTGCCGATCAACCGTCTTATCGGCTCGGTCATGAACGGCGCTCCGTATACGTGTTTTCCGGATCCCCGCGGCTTTTATCAGGACGAGGCGAGACGCGCCAGCCGGCCCGGCAGGCTTGCGGCAGCCGGACGCACCAAACGGCCAAAAAAAGAAACCGGCCGGGATTGCAGGACACCGGTCTTGCGATTCGCTGTTTCGGCGTCGCAGCGCCGAACGCCGCCAACATACCGTGCTGAGGGGGGCAATGGGTCCTCGCTTCCGCGAGGACGGTGGGTGTTGTTGGCGCTTAAACACAATTCCGCACCTTCCCCGCGCAAGTGTACGGTTCCGGGAGATTATTGAGGGCCTCGATTGGCGCTTTGTAGGCGAGGCATTTGAGCCGGGTTCGATTGTAGTCTTTGACGAATTGGGCGAGG
>JANQEG010000148.1 GCA_028278505.1 Rhodobiaceae bacterium | reverse complement strand
CTCACCCGACTTCGACCAGCGGTTCGGCTTCGCCTCACCGGGTCTTCGTATCCCTCTCCCTCAAGGGAGAGGGAAAGTTCCATCGTCACCTCATATGCGATTCCCCTCCCCACAAGGGGGAGGGTAAACCAGCGACGAACTCGGCGCTAGATTACCGCGGCCGTTTCACCGGCCGTTGGAAACACCCTACGACAGCCAGCGCTTGCGCCGCTTGTAGTGTTTGACGTTGCGGAACGATTTGCGGTTCTCGCCGGCAACCCCGAGATAGAATTCCTTGACGTCCTCGTTTTCGCGGAGCGCCGCGGCCTCGCCGTCGAGCACGACGCGGCCGGATTCCAGGATGTAGCCATAGGTGGCGTATTTCAGCGCGATGTTCGTATTCTGCTCGGCCAGCAGGAAGGAGACGCCCTCCTGTTCGTTGAGCCGCTTGACGATCTCGAAGATTTCCTCGACGAGCTGCGGCGCCAGCCCCATGGACGGTTCGTCGAGCAGGATCGTCGACGGCCGGCTCATCAGCGCCCGGCCGATCGCCACCATCTGCTGCTCGCCGCCCGAGGTGTAGCCGGCCTGGCTCTGCCGGCGCTCCTTCAGGCGCGGGAAATAGGTGTAGACCAACTCCAGGTCCTTGTTGACCGCGCGGCGCCCGTCGCGCCTGGTATAGGCGCCGGTCAGCAGATTCTCCTCCACGGTCAGATGGCCGAAGCAGTGCCGCCCCTCCATCACCTGGATGCAGCCGCGCCGCACCAGATCGTTGGGCGACAGCGCCTGCACCTCCTCACCCATGAATTCGATATTGCCCTTGGTGACGTCGCCGCGCTCGGCGTGCAGCAGGTTGGAGATCGCCTTCAGCGTCGTCGTCTTGCCGGCGCCGTTGGCGCCGAGCAGCGCCACGATGCCGCCTTTCGGCACCGACAGCGAAACCCCCTTCAGCACCAGGATGACGTGGTTGTAGATGACCTCGATATTGTTGACCATGAGGATCGGCGCAGCCTCTGCGGCAGCCGCCATCCCGGTCTCCGTGCTCAGGGCTTCAGCCATCGGCGCATCCTGTTTTTTCCACGAACAGTGCCGCCCGGCCGCGTACGGCCGGGCGGAGCTTATCGACCGCCGCTCAGTTGCACTCGCGCGGCGTGATATTGTTTTCCTTGGCATAGGCCGCAGAATCGTCGGCGATCAGCGCATCCACGATCTCGCGGTCGGCGGAGATGAAGTCGGTGATCAGCGACCACGTCTTCGCCTTCGCATCCCATTGCTGGATGGCGCCGAGGCCCGGTCCGCCGTGATTGGCGCACGACACCTTGACCGGCACGGTGAAGCCGGGAAGCCCGAGTTCGGCAAGCCGCGCATCGTCGACGTTCAGCGCTTCCATGCCGTCGCGCATCATCGCCGGGGTGAGGTCGGTGGTGCCGTGGATCTTCATCGCCGTGCGCGCAGCCTCGGCCGCCCACATCGCCGCGACCATGCCGCGATTGTAAAGCACGAAGCCGGCATTGGAGCCGTCGCCCGCCGCCTTGCCGGCGTCGTAGACGTGCTTCTTCAGATCCTCATAGATCGGGAAGTCGGAACCGACGCCGTGGAAGGTGATGGCCTTGTAGCCGTCGGCACCGGCACCGGCCGGAATGGTGTCGTTCTCGGACGCCGACCACCACACGCCGATGAAATGATCCATCGGATAGCGGATCGAGGCGGCTTCCTTGATCGCCACCTGGTTCATCACGCCCCAGCCCCACATCAGCACGTAGTCGGGGTTGTCGCGGCGGACCTGCAGCCAGGTCGCCTTCTGCTCCTGACCCGGATGATCGACCGGCAGCAGCATCAGTTCGTAGCCGTGCTTCTCGGCAAGCTTCTCGAGCGTGCGGATCGGCTCCTTGCCGTAGGCCGAATTGTGGTAGACCAGCGCGATCTTCTTGCCCTTGATGTCACCACCTTCCTCGCTGAGGATGTATTTGATGATGATCGAGGCCGCGTCCCAGTAGGTTCCGGGATAGTTGAAGATGTGGCTGAACACCTTGCCGTTCGCCGCGGAGGTGCGGCCATAGCCCATCGAATGCACCGGGATATCGTCGGCGGTCGCCTTGGGGATCAGCTGGTAGGTGATGCCGGTCGACAGCGGCTGATAGACGAGCGAGCCTTCGCCCTTGGTCGATTCATAGCACTCGACGCCCTTGGCGGTGTTGTAGCCGGTCTCGCATTCGAGCAGCTTGATCTCGGCGCCTTCGACGCCGCCGTCACGCTCGTTCAAGAGCGTGAAATAGTCGGCATAGCCATCGGCGAACGGAATACCGTTCGGCGCGTAGGGGCCCGTGCGATAGCTGAGCGACGGGAACACCAGATCGGCCATGGCCGGGGTTGCAACGCCGGCGGCGATAATGCCAGCCAGCGCAATCCGTGAAAGTTTCATCTTTTCCTACCTCCCTTTCGGTTCACGAATACCAGAGAAATCAATAGCCCCTCTTAGCGTATGGGGTGCTTGCATCATACTAGTGCGGAAATGGCCACATGCGCAGCTTTTCCTTTGTGGTCCGCCAAAGTGCCGCAATTCCGTGCGGCTCGGCGATCAGAAAGACGATGATGAGCGCGCCGACGAGCATCAGTTGCAGATACTCCGACAAATCCGTCGGCCAGCCGAAGGCGCCGACGAAGATGTTCTTGAACAGCACCGGCAGCAGCACCATGAAGGCTGCGCCGATCAGCGAGCCGACGATCGAGCCGAGCCCGCCGATGATGATCATGAACAGCACCAGGAAGCTCTGGTTGATGCTGAAGGCTTCGGTCGGCTCGGCGGCGCCGTGCCAGACCGCGAAGAACAGCGCCCCGGCCATGCCGATGTAGAAGGACGAGACCGCGAACGCCGACAGCTTGGTCATCAGCGGATTGACGCCGATGATCTCGGCGGCGATGTCCATGTCGCGGATCGCCATCCACGACCGCCCGATCCGCCCGCGCACCAGATTGCGGGCAATCCACGCAAATAGGAACAGGAAGCTCAGGCAGAACAGATAGGTCGCCACCGGCGCCGCATTCGGACCGGTGATGGCGAAGCCGAACAGCGTCGTCTCGGTTGCCGTGATCTGGCCGGTGGCCGAATAGTTGTAGAAATACGGAACCTTGTTGAACAGCCAGACCAGGAAGAACTGGGCCGCCAGCGTGGCCACCGCCAGATAGAATCCCTTGATCCTGAGCGACGGCAGGCCGAACAGCATGCCGACGATCGCCGTGATCACACCGCCGAGCAGCACGCACCAGACGATGTTGAGCGGCGGCAACAGGATCGTGTGATAGGCCATCGTACCGGTATCGTCGAAGCCCATCGGGATATAAATGTCCAATCCCGTCATCAGCTTGTAGCAGGCATAGGCGCCGACGGCCATGAACCCGCCGGTGCCGAGCGAGACCTGGCCGCAATAGCCGGTCAGGATGTTGAGGCCGATCGCGCCGAGCGCATAAACGAAGAACGGGATGAAGACCGCCTTTTCCCAATAGTCGTTGATGAAGAACGGCACCACGGCAAAGGCCAGCACCACGACCGTCCAAAACACGAAGAACTCGAAGCGGATCGGGAACGTCGCCTGATCCGCCTTGTAGCTGGTCTTGAACTCGCCCGTTTCGCGATAGAACATCAGCCGCCTTCCCAAACCCGCGCATTGTGCTCGAAACCGCCGCGCTGCCGGTCGACCACGCAAAAGCGGTGCCCCGTCGGCGCCTCCATGACGATCCAGTCCTTGACCGGGCCGACTTCCCGGGCACCGAGCGCGATCAGCCGGTCGCGCTCGGCCGCCTTGTCGTCGGTCTCGATATCGAGATGGACGCGGGGGGCATGGTCGACCGCCTGGATCAGCACCTTCACTTCGCCCTCCGGCCCCTTAAGGACCGCATATCTGCCGTCATCGTCGATCTTGCCGTCATGGCCGAGCGTCGCCGACCAGAAGGCGCAGGCCGCGCCAAGATCGTCGGTCTGACAGTCGATCACGATACAGCCGAGCCGGCTCTTATGCGCCATGACCGCCCTCACACCCGCTCGATGATCTTCTCGCCGAACAGACCCTGCGGCCGGAACAGCAGAAAAACCATGGCCAGCATGTAGGCGAACCAGTTCTCCGTCGCCCCGCCGAGCAGCGGCCCGAAATAGATCTCAAACACCTTTTCGCCGACGCCGATGATGAGGCCGCCGATGATCGCGCCGGGTATCGAGGTGAAGCCGCCGAGCATCAGCACCGGCAGCGCTTTGAGCGCGATCAGCGACAGCGAGAACTGGACGCCCGATTTCGCCCCCCACATGATCCCGGCGACGAGCGCGACAAGGCCGGCGACCGACCAGACGATCCACCAGATCGTCTCCAGCGCGATGCCGACCGAAAGCGCCGCCTGGTGATCGTCGGCAACCGCTCGCAGCGCCCGGCCCATCTTGGTGTACTGGGAGAAGATGGTCAGCGCCACCACCAGGATGATCGCGACCACGGCCGCCGAAATCTCCAGTTTTTCGACGAACATGCCGGTCATGTCGATGACCGTGTCCGACGGACCCGACGGCAGCCCGACATCGAGCGGCTTGACGTCGGCACCCCACATCACGTCGCCGAGGCCTTCGAGCACGTAGGCGAGCCCGATCGTCGCCATGAACAGGATGATGCCTTCCTGATTGACCAGGTTTTTCAGCACCACGCGCACGATCACCCAGGCCAGCCCGATCATCACCACGAGCGTGAAGCCAATGGCGATCAGTGTGTGCAGGCCGTCGCCCCAATGGTGGATGTTGGTGCCGAATATGGTGTTGACCAGATGCGCGAACGGCACCTGCCCGGTCTGGAAGCCGACCAGCGTCAGCGCCGCGAACAGCGCCAGCACCCCTTGCGCGAAATTGAAGATCCCCGAGGCCTTGAAGATCAGCACGAAGCCGAGCGCGACCAGCGAATACATGACCCCGGCGAGCAGGCCGGAGATGACGACTTCCCAGAAGAACGGATCGACGATGAACATTGCGATATCGCCTCCGGGCTAATCGTGGCTGACGCCGAGATAGGCGTCGATGACGGTCTGGTCGCGGCACACCTCGTCCGGCGTGCCGTCGCCGATCTTCTTGCCGTAGTCGAGCACCACCACCCGGTCGGACAGATCCATGACCACGCTCATGTCGTGCTCGATCAGCGCGATCGTCGTCCCGAACTGGCTGTTGACGTCGAGGATGAAGCGGCTCATGTCCTCTTTTTCTTCCAGGTTCATGCCGGCCATCGGCTCGTCGAGCAGCAGCAATTGCGGCTCCGCCGCGAGCGCCCGGCCGAGCTCGACCCGCTTCTGCAGGCCGTAGGGCAGCCGCCCGACCGGCATCTTGCGGATGTGCTGGATTTCGAGGAAGTCGATGATCCGCTCGACGAATTCGCGGTGGCGGATTTCCTCCGCCTCGGCCGGGCCGGTCCACAGCGCCTGCCACAGCATGTTGCGCCTCATCATCGTCAGCCGCCCGGTCATGATGTTGTCGAGCGTCGACATGCCCTTGAACAGCGCGATGTTCTGGAAGGTGCGGGCAATGCCCTGATGGGCGATCTGATGCGGTTTCATATTGCTGCGCTTGACGCCGCGGAACCAGATCTCGCCCTCTTGCGGGTGGTAGAAGCCGTTGATGACATTGAGCATCGACGTCTTGCCGGCGCCGTTGGGGCCGATGATGGCGCGGATCTCGCCCTTCAGGATATCGAACGAAACATCAGTGATCGCCCGCACGCCGCCGAAAGCAAGCGAAACGTTCTCGACCCGGAGCATGACCTCGCCGGCCTTGATGCCGTCCTCGGGCGCGGCCTGATCGGAGCGGACGAATGCATTCATTCGGCCGCCTCCCGCGTCGCCTCGGCGGCTCGCGTCGGATAGGTCTCCATGTCGCGGATCTGCACGGTCGCGGCGATCTTGCCGCGGCGGCCGTCCTCATAGGTCACTTCGGTTTCGACGAATTTCTCGCTCGAACCGTCATAGAACGCCTCGATCAGCGGCGCGTAGCGCTCGGCGATGAAGCGGCGGCGTACCTTCTGCGTCCGCGTCAGTTCGCCGTCATCGGCATCGAGCTCCTTGTGAAGGACGAGGAAGCGCTTGATCTGGGCTCCCGCCATCGCCGGCTCCCTGGCCAGATCCTGATTGGTCTGGTCGACATGGCCTTCGATGATCCTGTTGACGTCGGGGTGCGCGGCCAGTTCCTGATAGGAGCCATAGGCGAGATTGTTCTTCTCGGCCCAGTTGCCGACCGCGTTGAGGTCGATATTGATGAACGCGCAGACGAAGTCGCGGTCGTCGCCGAACGCGACCACCTCCTTGATGTTGGGGAAGAATTTCAGCTTGTTCTCGATGTATTTGGGGGCGAACAATGTGCCGTCCCTGAGCTTGCCGACATCCTTGGCGCGGTCGATGATCTTGAGCTGATTGTCGGTGTCGAAGAAGCCGGCATCGCCGGTGTGCACCCAGCCCTCGGCATCGATCGTTTCCTTGGTCGCCTCGTCGTTCTTGAAATAGCCGATGAACTGGCCCGGCGTCTTGAACAGCACCTCGCCGTTTTCGGCGATTTTCACGTCAACGTTCGGGCTCGGCGGGCCGACGGTGTCGGCGCGCACATGGCCGTCCGGATGGGCGGTGACGTAGAGGAACGCCTCGGTCTGGCCGTAGAGCTGCTTCAGGTTGAGGCCGAGCGAACGGTAGAACGAAAACAGGTCCGGCCCGATCGCCTCGCCGGCGGTATAGGCGACGCGGATATTGGAGAAGCCGAGCACGTTCTTCAGCGGGCCGTAGACGAACAGATGGCCGAGCCAATAGAGCAGCCGGCCTGAGGCCGGAACGCTGTGGCCGTCCAGTATCTTCTCGCCATAACGGCGCGCGACGCCGATGAAATAGTCGAACATCCACCGCTTCAGCGCGCCGGCGTCCTGCATCCGGATCGTCAACTGGGTGAGCATGTTCTCAAACACCCGCGGCGGCGCGAAATAGAAGCTCGGGCCGATTTCCTTGAGGTCGTGGGCGGCGGTTGCGGAACTTTCCGGACAGGCCATGCAGAAGCCGGCAACGATGCCTTGCGCATAGTTCAGATAGTGGTCGCCGACCCAGGCCAGCGGCAGATAGGCGAGCACCTCGTCGCGCTCGGTCAGGCGGTCGAATTCGACGGTGTCGGTCGCCGCCTTGATGCAGCGCTCCGCCGACAGCATCACCCCCTTGGACCGTCCGGTGGTGCCGGAGGTGTAGAGGATGATGGAGATGTCGCTGCCCTTGCCGGCGGCGATGGAATCGAGAAAAGCTTGGGCCGCGCTGTCATCGGCCGCCAGCCGGTCGCGGCCTTTCTGCTGGATGGTAACGAAGGAACTGAGCCGGCTGTGGTCGTAATCGGCGAGACCGCGCTCTTCGTCATAGATGATGTGCCTGAGGCCCGGCAGGTTTTCGGCGACCGAAAGCACCTTGTCGACCTGCTCCTGGTCCTCGCACATGGCGAAGCCGACATCGGCGTGCTCGAGCACATAGGCCAGCTCTTCGGCGATCGCATCGGCATAGACCGGCACCGGCACGCCGCCGAGGCTCTGCACGGCCATGATCGTCCAGTAGAGCCGCGGCCGGTTGGCGCCGACGACCGCGCAGGTGTCGCCGCGCTGAAAGCCGATTTCGGCAAGTCCGATCGCCGCCGCCTCGACCTCGCCGAGCACCTCGGCCCAGGTCCAGGTCTGCCAAATGCCGAAATCCTTCTCGCGCATGGCCGGCAGCCCGGCGCGGATCCGGGCGTTGCGCAGAATCAGTTTCGGGAACGTGTCGAGCCCGCCCTCGGCGGCCATGGCCGCGTCAGTCATACGCGTCTCCCTCCTCTGGAAGCCGGCCTTGGCAGCCGTGTTCTCCATAATCGCTGGCACCTAAATCCAACGCCGCCGACAAATCAAGCCCACAGCTCCGGATTTCGTCGAAGGTATCAGACCGCCTCATCGTTTCCCCGATCGCCCCCTCACGGCCCGTAGACCGCTTTCGGCAGCCAGATGGCAAGGTCGGGGAAGTACCACAGCACGATCAGCGACAGCATCTGGATGAAGACGAACGGAATGATGCCGCGATAGATATCCATCGTCCGCACTTCCGGCGGCGCGACACCGCGCAGATAGAAAAGCGCGAACCCGAATGGCGGCGTCAGGAAGCTGGTCTGCAGATTGACCGCCATCATGATGCCGAGCCATACCGGGCTCATCGGTTCGCCGTTCGGCATCGGCAGGGTCAAGAGGATCGGCGCCACCAGCGGCACCACCACGAACACGATTTCCAGGAAGTCGAGGAAGAAGCCGAGCACGAACATCAACAGCATGACGGCGATGATGGCGCCGGCCGCACCGCCCGGCATCTGGTTCAGCAATTCGTGCACCATCTCCTCGCCGCCGAGGCCGCGGAACACCAGGCTGAACAGCGACGCCCCGATCAGGATGACGAACACCATGCAGGTGATCTGCGTCGTCGTCCGCATCACCGGAACCAGGACGTTCTTGCGGAACACCCGCACAAGCGCGATCAGGAGCCCGACGGCGATCGTCACGCAGCACAGTGCGGCGATCGCGATGCCGGCCATGTCCCTGGTCGGGATTACGGTGCGCTGCACGCGCAGATCCATGAAGCCGGTGAGCACCAGCACGACGATCAGCGCACCGGCCGCAAGCAGGATCGGCCACGGCCTGTCGCTGCGCAGCCGGAAGCCGGCGAGCAGCGTCGCCCCGACCGCGCCGACGGCGGCGGCCTCGGTCGGCGTCGCGATCCCGTAGAGTATCGAGCCGAGCACCGCGATGATCAGCACCACCGGCGGCACCAGCGCGTTCAGCACCTTGTTCCAGGTCACCACGTCTTCCGGGGCGATCTCCATCGCCGGCGAACCTTCCGGCTTCAGGATCGCCATGCCGATCTGATAGAGAATGTACATGCTGACCAGCATCAGCCCGGGCAGAAGCGCGCCGGCAAACAGATCGCCGACCGACACCGTATCCGGCGAGAACAGCCCCATCTCGAGCTGCGCCTTCTGATAGGCGTTCGACAACTGGTCGCCGAGGATGACGAGCACGATCGACGGCGGGATGATCTGTCCGAGCGTGCCGGCCGCGGCGATCGAACCGGTGGCGATTTTCGGGTTGTAGCCGTTCTTCAGCATGGTCGGCAGCGACAACAGCCCCATGGTGACGACGGTGGCGCCGACAATGCCGGTCGATGCGGCGAGCAGCGCACCGACCAGGCTGACCGAGATGCCGAGCCCGCCGCGCAAGGGGCCGAACAGCTTGCCCATGGTCTCCAGCAGCTCTTCGGCGACCTTGGAGCGTTCCAGCATCACCCCCATGAACACGAACAGCGGCACCGCGATCAGCACCTCATTGGTCATGGTGCCGAAGATGCGCTGCGGGAAGGCGGAGAAGAACGACAGGTCGAAGACGCCGAACGCATAGCCGATGGCGCCGAAGATGAGCGCCGTGCCGGCGAGCGTGAAGGCGACCGGGAATCCGGCCAGGAGCAGCACGCAGACGGCCGCGAACATCATGATGTCGAGCGAATGGGCCAGGCCTTCCATGGCCTATTGGCCCCCGTGCTGGAGCGCGGCGAGTTCATCCTTGTCGCCACGGATCGCCAGCAGCGAATGCACGGCCATCGACAGCCCCTGCAGGCCGATCTGCACCGCGAACACGATGATCGCCGTCTTCAACAGGTAGACGCCCTGGATGCCGCTGGTTTCTTTCGATCCTTCCAGCACCGCCCAGGATTGCGCCACATAGCCCCAGGACACCCAGACGATGAGTGCGCAGACCGGGATCATCAAAAACAGTGAGCCGAGCAGATTGACCCAGGCCTTGGTCCGCGGCCGCGCTTCGCGATAGAGAATGTCGACGCGGACGTGGCCGTCATGCTTCAGGGTATAGGCCGCCGCCAGCATGAACAGGAAGGCGTGCATGTAGATGATCGATTCCTGGATCCAGATCGATCCGACACCGAACACGTAGCGGCCGACGACGACCCCGAACTGAACGACGACGATCGCCAGCGCCAGCCACGCCAGGCCGCGGCCGCTCATTTCGTTGAGCGTGTCGACGAACCGCGCGAAACCGCGCATGCGCCCCTCCGAAAACACCCGTCATGCGGGCTTTTGTTGGCTCGGCTTCCGCCCCGTCCCGACCGAACCGCCGGCACCGGCGTCATCGACGGTGCGCGGACACCGCGCCTGCTCCGGCGCCGAAAGCGGTTCTCCTGCCGCCTGTGGAGCCGAATGCAGCCGCGACCCCGCCGCAGCGGGATCGCGCCCGTGTCGTCATCGTGACGGTTGCGCCTCTAGAGCGCTTTTCGTTTAGACTGAATCACTCAAAGCGCTCTATCTATTTATTTTTTTCGCGTATTCTTAATCCGAAAACCGGTTCCCATCCCGGTTCAGGCCCGGGACAGGCCTTTTCGGGAATACGCTCTGGATCAGCCGAGAACGCGGTCGCGATTGGTGGTGTAGGACTGCTCGGCGATCTTGCCCCAGCCGCCGACATCCTTGCGCGCCTTGGCATAGCTGTCGTAGACGCGCTTGCCGATGTCGTCGTCCGCAGCGGCGGCGACCACCTCCTCGGCGGTCTTGCCGATGGCGTCGAACACCTCGTCGGGGAATTTCTTCAAGGTCACGCCGTGGGTGTTGATCAGCGTGTCGAGCGCGGTACCGTTATTGGCCATGAATTCGGAGTACATGACATTGTTTTCGGCCGCGGCCGCCGCCATGAAGATTTCCTTGTCGGGATCGGAGAGCTTGTCCCAGACGCCCTTGTTGACGCCGGTGCACAGACCCGAGCCCGGCTCATGGAAGCCCGGATAGTAGTAGAACTTCGTCACCTTGTAGAAACCGAAGGCGAGATCGTTCCACGGGCCGACCCATTCGGTCGCGTCGATGGCGCCGGACTGCAGCGACGGGAAGATTTCGCCGCCCGGCAGCGCGATCGCGGTGGCGCCGAGCTGGCGCAGCACCTCGCCGCCGAGGCCCGGAATGCGCATCTTGAGGCCCTTCAGGTCTTCAAGACTGTTGATCTCCTTGTTGAACCAGCCGCCCATCTGCACGCCGGTGTTGCCGGCCAGCAGCGGTTTGATGTTGAAGCCGGCGGAAAGCTCGTCCCACAGCTCCTGGCCGCCCAGATGATGGATCCAGGCGTCGAGCTCGACCGCGGTCAGGCCCATCGGCACGGCGGTGAAGAAGTTGAACGCCTTGTGCTTGCCCTGCCAGTAGTATTCGGCGGCGTGGTACATGTCCGCGGTGCCGGTCGAGACCGCGTCGAAGGATTCGAACGGCGGCACCAGTTCGCCAGCGGCAAAAAGTTTGACGGTGATGCGGCCGTCGGTCATCGCCGTGATGCGGTCGGCGACGCGCTGGGCGCCGGTGCCGAGGCCGGGGAAATTCTTCGGCCAGGTGGTCACCATCTTCAATTCCATCTTGCCCTGCGACAGCGCCGGCGCGGCAAGCGTCGTTGCCGCGGCCGCCGTCGTCGTGGCAAGCCCGGCCTTTTTCAGAAATGCGCGACGATCCATGTCTTCTACCTCCCTTTTTACGAGAAACCTCTGGATCATTTTTGCTAAGCGGTTGGCGGAATTAGTTGCATGTCCCGCACCGGATGTCTAGGCGGAGAACGGCCTTGCCGTCAGGCGCGGTTTTGCCGGTTGGCGGCCGCCGTGCCCGCATCCCGGCGCCATTGCCAACGGGGCGGCGCTCGACTAGTTAAAGACAACGCAGATCGGCTCGATAGGCCGTGAAAAAGGCCCGGACCGACTGCAGGTCTTGTTCGCTGAGGTCCGTGAGATGATCATGACCAGACCGGCCACCGGTTCGACCCCGATCGTGCTCATCACCGCCTGCCTGAAGCCGGTGGACGGCTATCTCTGGCATTCCGCCACCCATCACTATGTCGATGCGGTGCTGCACGGCGCCGGCGCCATTCCGGTGATCCTGCCGGCGGTCGGCGAGCGCGTCGATGTCGATGCCCTGCTCGACCATGTCGACGGCGTGCTGGTCACCGGCTCGCGCTCCAACGTGCACCCCTCCCATTACGGCGAGGACCCGCACGAAAAGGCCGAGCCCTACGACCACGATCGCGACGCCACGACGCTGCCGCTGATCCGCCATGCGGTCGCCAAGGCGGTGCCGATCTTCGCCATCTGCCGCGGCATGCAGGAATTCAACGTCGCCTTCGGCGGCACCCTCGATACCGAGATCCAGGAATTCGAGGGCCGCATGGACCACCGGGCGCCGGACGTCGACGACAACGATTTGCGCTTCGCCATCCGCCACACGGTCGAGCTTGAAAAGGGTGGCGTTCTAGAGGATCTGTTCGGCGCATCGGCGATCGAGACCAATTCGCTGCACCGTCAGGCGGTGGCCCGCGTCGGCAACGGCCTTTACGTCGAGGCGCGCGCCGATGACGGCACCGTCGAGGCGGTGCGCCCGCGCGAGGCGTCCGGCTTTGCGCTCGCCGTGCAATGGCACCCGGAATACTGGTTCAAGACCGATGCGCCCTCAAAGGCGCTGTTCGACGCCTTCGGGGAAGCGGTCCACGACCGCATGGCGCACCGGGTCTCGCCGCCGATCGCGGCGGAGTAGCGCGCACCTCTCCAGCACGCCGGCGCGACGCCGTCATTGAACGCCCGGACATTGTGTCGATGCCGTTTTGCCGCATCGCGGAAGCATTTCGCGGCCCTGACATTATAGTCATCAACCAGCCCAACCGGCTGGATTTCACGCGTTTGCAGAAACAGAAGGGTGACGGTCATGCGGTTCTTGTTCGCAATCATGCTTGTCGTTTCATGGGGTGGAGTGGCGTACGCGCAGACCGACTGCAGGTCTATTACTTCTAAGGGCGCGTGCGAGAAAAACACCGCTTGCGTATGGGATGCGCAAGCAAACCAATGCAAGGTGAAGCAGCGGTATCCCTACGATCCGCCGCCATATCCGCTACCCGGCGACGATTCGTGATATCGCAATGCCGTTTTGAACGACAAACTCATCCCCGATAACCGGGCGCGCGCTCCTTGCGGCCGTAAAGACTCCGCCCAGGCCAGGCGAGGTTCGCCAGATCGCTTGCCGGCGCCGGCCCGCCGGCAAACAGCAATTGTGGATTCTGCAGCAGGAAGAACTCATCCGCCGGCGTCGGGTCGGTGATGTGCATCTTGAAGCGCGCGGTGCCGTTCGGATCGAGAAAGCCGGCGCTGAACCTGATCCGGTCATAGGGTTCAAGCATGCGTTTGGAATGCGCGAACCGGTCCGACATCACCGAATGCGGCGTGACCGCGCCCTGGTCGAACGACAGCCCGTCGCCATAGACGCTCGGCCGGTCGCGGATTTCCTGCAGTTCGACCTCAAAGCCGCTCCACACCACGCGCGAGCGGTTGTGCACGCGCTTCTCCAGATGAAACGCCGTCCACACGCCGTTGCGGCCCCAGGGATTGTCGCCGTCCTTGAACAGCCGCCGGATGACCAGGATCACCGGACCGGTATCGTAAAGTTCCTCCTCGACGACGATCGGATCGTCGATCGCGCCGGTGCCGCTCGCGCCGAGAATACGGAAGCCGCCGAGCTCGTCGCTGAAGGAAAAGCCGCCGGCCTCGAAGACGCCGGCAAAAGCCGGCGCGGCCGCGATCGTCGCCCATCCCGCAATGACCGAGACGGCCAGCGCGCGGGTGTTTTCCGCCAGCCCGGCGAATGGGCGCCGCGCCATTGGCGTTCCTCCTTGCTCTTTACCCATGATCGGGTGAGGATCGGCAAAACACCAGTTCGAAGCGCGGAGAAATCCACGGCGCGGTTTTCAATTCGCCGTGAACGGAGTAACGGCCGTTCGATGCGGAAGGCGACGGAGCGGGAGGCAGTGCCTTGGCCCATGACGGTCATCATGATGACGGCGGTTCGGCGCTCGACGAGATGACCTTGCGGGTGCGCGCGCTCGAATCCCTGCTCGTCGAAAAGGGCTATGTCGACCCGCCCGCCCTCGACCTGCTCATCGAGACCTACGAGAAGAAGGTCGGCCCGCGCAACGGCGCCCGCGTCGTCGCCCGGGCGTGGAGCGATCCGGACTACAAAGCCCGGCTTCTGGCCGACGGCACCGCGGCGATCGCCGAACTCGGCTATAGCGGCCGCCAGGGCGAGCACATCAAGGTGGTCGAGAACACGGGGCAAACCCACAACATGGTCGTCTGCACGCTCTGCTCCTGCTATCCCTGGCCGGTGCTCGGCCTGCCGCCGGTCTGGTACAAATCCGCGCCCTATCGCTCCCGCGCCGTCGCCGATCCGCGCGGCGTGCTTGCCGAATTCGGCGTGACGCTGCCGCCGGAGACGGCGGTCCGGGTCTGGGATTCGACCGCTGAGATGCGCTATCTGGTGCTGCCGCTGCGCCCCGCCGGCACCGAAGGCTGGGACGAGGACCGGCTCGCCGATCTCGTCACCCGCGATTCCATGATCGGCACCGGGCTGGCGCTGGCGCCGGCAGAGGTGGAGGCGGGCGCATGAACGGCGTTCACGACATGGGCGGCATGCGTGGGCATGGGCCGGTCGAGCGCGAGGAGAACGAGCCCGCCTTCCACGCCGAATGGGAGCGGCGCGCGTTTGCCCTGGCGCTGGCCATGGGCGCCACCGGCGCCTGGACCCTCGACATGTCGCGCCAGGCGCGCGAAAGCCTGCCGCCGGCGCAATATCTGGCCTCGTCTTATTATGAAATCTGGTTCGCCGCGCTTTGCGACCTGATCTGCGCGAAAGGGCTCGCCAGCCGCGACGAGATCGACACCGGCCGCCTCGCCGCGCCCCCGGCGAATATCGCCCGTGTACTCAAGGCCGAAGATGTCGCCGCAGCACTCGCCAAGGGCGCCCCGGTGGAGCGCCCGGCCCGGGCGCCGGCGCGGTTTTCGCCCGGCGACAAGGTCCGCGCCAAGGTCATGCACCCGCCGGCCCACACAAGGCTGCCACGCTATGTCCGCGGTCATGTCGGCGTTATCGAGGAAGTCCATGGCTGCCATGTCTTTCCCGACGACAACGCCGCCGGGCGCGGCGAGAACCCCGACTGGCTCTATGGCGTCGGCTTCGCCGCCGCCGATCTCTGGGGCGGCTCCGCCCATCCCGGCGACAAGGTCCATGTCGATTGCTGGCAGGCCTATCTGGAGCCGGCCGAATGAGCGGCGGCGCGGCCCTCGATGCGGTGCCCTCGATCCCGCGCGACGATGACGGCCCCGTGTTTAGCGCGCCCTGGGAGGCGCAGGCCTTTGCGCTTGCCGTCGAACTTCACGCCAAGGGCGTCTTCACCTGGCCCGAATGGGCCGAGGCGCTCGGCGCCGAAATCGCCCGCGCTCGCGCCGCGGGTGATCCCGACACCGGCGAGACCTATTATCACCATTGGCTCGCCGCGCTTGAACGCCTCGTCGCCGAAAAGGGTGTGACCAGCAAAGCCGAACTCGGCGACCGCAAGGACGCCTGGGACCGCGCCGCCCGCGCGACCCCGCATGGCGAGCCGATACGGCTGGGCCGGGAACTGGAAACGTAACTGGGCTGAGATTCTGCTGAGAGAGGCTGGTTGGACCTCGGGTTTGGACCTGCTCTGGCTGGTCGCGCGAGAGAAAGGGGCCAATAGCTGGCGTATCCAGTCGGAATTGTAGGGTGCGTTAGAGCAGCGTAACGCACCAACATAAGATCAATGAAGCAACTCCCCAAACGGTGCGTTACGCCGTTGACACGGCTAACGCACCCTACGCTTTCTGGCTGATTCCATTGCGAGAATCTTGACAATCTTTACGTCACATCATAGGCATATCTTGCAGGCGACCGGCGCGAGCGTCCCCGCACCGATCTTACCCCCTTCGGGGCTGCCGACTGCAGCAGGCCTAGGTCCTTCTGCAACCGGGAATGCTGGTGGTAACGCTTCCACGCGCTACCCCCAATCTCCCGGTAACTACCAGTGCCGGGTCTGGCCTGCGAGGGTCAGGAAGGTTGGCCAAACGGTTCCTTCGACCTATCCGTTTGGCATGTTTGGTGAGGGGGTCAGCCTCACCGGCGACTCTCTAAAGCTCGATGGCAACTACTTGTAGCCTTCGAGCTTTTGCTTTCTTGTGGTAGCTCTTTCCAATCGCGTGCGGTTTTTGTCTGCAGTCGTGATCGAAGGTGGCAGTTCCTTCAATCGCCATCCCTTAGCCCGGTCGCTTTCGAACCACTTTGAATTGCTAAGATGGGCGCTGAGCGTCGAGTTTGGATTTCTGCCTCCAATTGCAATCCCGCGTCGGACTATTTCCTCGTAGATGTCTGAAAGCTTCGTCCATCTGTTCCCGTTTTCTACGATCAATTCCGCTGCTGCCTGCGATAGCTCCTGGCCCTTGGTAGCCGCCGCCTCTACGTCCGCTTTTAGGTCGTCGCCCTGCTCTGGTCGATCCAGCCTGCCTTCAAGCCCATAAGCTTTGATCGCCTCGGATATTTTCTCAAACCTCGGACGCAATTCTTTCAATTCGCCACTCAGTTCGGATATCCGTGACGCCAAGCGCCGGTGCTCAGTAATCAGGCGTTCTTCAAATTCATCGCTCGACATTCGATTCGCTCCACTCAAAGTTTTGTACCGCTAACAAAGTCGCTTGGCAAGCGTTTGCGAACGAGTTTTGGAAGATATTTCAGGCGTTTTGATCAAAGTATTGATCAGGTATTTATACTTGACTCAAGGCTGCGATTCCAAATAGATCTCCTACTTAAACAGCAATTTAAGATAAAACATCGGCCCTGCAAGCGCACGCCTGGAAACATCGCCAACGAACATTGCGCGAAGCGCCTCCCGAACTGACGGATTTTTTTTCGCTTTACGGAGAACCAAATCCTGAAGCGGACCAATTTGCAGTATCTTCTGCATTTTGCGACCGACACCCAACTCCGGGCCGAGTTCCGACCAGACCCTCTTGTCATAGCGGGCAAGACTTTCGCTGCTGAAATCGTTTTCCTTAACGGCCGTTGCGGCGGTTTCGACAGCAATGCGCGCCGATTTC
>JANQEG010000121.1 GCA_028278505.1 Rhodobiaceae bacterium | reverse complement strand
GGGAAGCAATCCAGGGCCGTATCCTCCTTCATGTGCAGACTGGATCGCCACGGCCACTTCGTGGCCTCGCGATGACATCCTTCTTTGGTCCATCGCCTAAAGGCGAGGGATTTACCGATCCCCTATCGGGGACGTTAAACCAAACCCGGCCGGACGCAAATACGCTGCTGTGTCGTGTAGTGTGACCGCTGCCTTACTCGTCCGCCATCTCGTGCATCTCGATGTCGACCATGATGTCGTGGGCGATCTCTTCGAGCGCCTCGCGCAGCGCGTCGAGGTCGGACCCGTCCGGCACCAGGATTTCCGCCTCGGCGACGAACATCGGCGCCCCCGACATGGAGGCGGTGAAGACGGTCGAGTTGAAGCGGTCGACATTGGCGCCCCGGTCGGAGAGCATGCGCGTCACGTCGCGGACGATGCCGGCATGGTCCTGGCCGATCAGATTGATCTTGGCGCGGCGCGCGCTCGCCGCCTCGGCGCCGGCCGTGCCCTCGCGCCAGGTCACCGAAATGTCCTTTTCGCGCAAAGCCGCCAGCGCCCGTTCCAGCGGCGCAAGCTCGGTTTCGTGCACCGAAATGCGCAAGATCCCGGCGAACTGCCCGCCGAGCCGCGCCATCGCGCTGTCGATCCAATTGCCGGAATGCGCCGCGACCGTGTCGGCAACGGTTTCCAACAGGCCCGGCCGGTCCTTGGCGATCACGGTCAGCACCATTTCCACGGCCATGGCGGTCTCTCCGGTATATGCGTAAGGGCTTGAATTCGAAGTCTGCGACCATTTCGGAAAAATCGGCCATTGTCCAGAGCCGGGTTCCGCGCCACAACTGCGCAGCGATCGACCGGCCGACGAGGGAAGATGCCGATGCCCGAACTTGAGCTCGACGGATTGACCGATCTGCCGCCAGGCAAGATCGCCACCGTCGTAACCTATCTCGACATGCGGGCGCCGCCGGCGCCGGCCGCGCGGCCGGAGCGGCCCGACCTGGCGCTCCGCCACGAGCCCGCGCCCGATCTCGACTGGTATCGGGACCTTTATCTGCGCATCGGCGCCGATCTTTTGTGGTTCTCCCGGCTGCAGCAGTCCGGGACGGAGGTCTCACGCATCCTTCAAGACGATCGGGTCAATGTTTATGCGCTCACCGCCGGCAGCAACGATATCGGCCTCGTTGAACTCGACCGCCGCAGCGCCGGCGAGGTCGAGATCGCCTTTTTCGGGCTGGTCCCGGAAGCGGTCGGCAGCGGCGCCGGCCGCTGGCTGATGGACCGGGCGCTCGACCTGGCCTGGGCCGCCGCGCCGGACCGCGTCTGGCTGCACACCTGCACGCTCGATCACGCGCAGGCGCTGCCGTTCTATATCCGCTCCGGCTTCCGTCCCTATAAGCGGGCGATCGAAGTGGCCGACGACCCGCGCCTCACCGGCGCCCTGCCGAAAGAGGCGGCCGCCGAGGTGCCGGTGATTTAGGGAAGTCGGTTGGCCGACAACGGCCGGGCCGAACGGCGATCGGCGGTGATCTGCCGCCACCGCCCGCTCATTTTGGGAATGTTGAGGAAGGTGCGGCGCTGCCGTCCGCCGCTCAACCGCGCGCCTGCCGCTGCCCGATCTCGTCGAGCTCGACCTGCTCGGCCGCCGCTATCGCGCCCCGCGCCCGCTCCTGCTCGCGCTCGTCGAGCAATTCGAAGCGCTTCAATTCCTCCACCGCCTCGGCCAGCTCTTCCTGCGCCTGTTCGAGCTGCTGGCGCAGTTCGTCGGCGGAGGCGACCAGATTGTCGCGCCGCTGCATCGCCGCCTTGGCGAAGGTCGGATAGGCGAAATGGGTGACGTCGTGAATGCCGACCCGTTCCTGTTCCTGGGCGATCTGCCTGTCGAGATCGCCGGCCATGCGGTCGAACTCGGCGATCATCGTCTCGATCTGGACGACGCTTCTGCGTTTTTCATCCACCTGAAACCGCTTCAGACGAATGAGACTCTCTCGCGACTTCATACGCATTACTCCTCAAAGTCCCGACAAACTCAATTGGCATCGACGCCCAAAATATCGGCCAGGCGCCGGTACCCTTCCGCCAGACCCGTTGCCTCGTCCCTGTTCTGGGCGAGGAATTCCTCAAAGTGCGGATTGAGCGCGATCGCCCGGTCGATATCCGCATCCGCGCCGCGCCGGTAGGCGCCGAGCCGGATCAGTTCTTCCATGTCGGCAAACGCGGCCATATGGCGCCGCGCCTCGCGCAGCACCGGACGCGCTTCCGCCGGCACGCAGTCCGGCATCGTCCGCGACACCGATTTCAGCACGTTGATCGCCGGATAGCGTCCGCGCTCGGCGATCGACCGCTCCATGACCACGTGACCGTCGACGATCGCCCGCACCGCGTCGGCGACCGGCTCATTGTAATCGTCACCCTCGACCAGCACCGCAAACAGGCCGGTGATCGCTCCCGATCCCTCGCGCCCCGGTCCGGCCCGTTCCAGAAGCCGCGGCAATTCGCTGAAGACGGTCGGCGTATAGCCCTTCGAGGTCGGCGGCTCGCCCGCCGACAGCCCGATCTCCCGCTGCGCCTGGGCAAACCTTGTAAGGCTGTCCATCAGCATCAGCACCTCGTCGCCCTGGTCGCGGAAATATTCCGAAAGCGCCATCGCCAGATGCGCGGCAGCACGGCGCATCAGCGCCGATTCATCGGAGGTGGCCACCACCACCACCGAGCGCGCCAGCCCGTCCGGGCCGAGATCGTCCTCGATGAATTCCTGCACCTCGCGGCCGCGTTCGCCGATCAGGCCGATCACCGTCACGTCGGACTGGGTGTTGCGGGCGAGCATGCCGAGCAGCACCGACTTGCCGACACCCGATCCGGAGAAGATGCCCATGCGCTGGCCGCGGCAGCAGGTGACGAAACTGTTGAGCGCGCGCACGCCGAGATCCATCGGCGGGCCGATGCGCGCCCGCTGATGCGCGGGGATCGGGGACGCCCGTAAAGGATAAGGCGCCGGCCCGCCGGGCAGCGGCCCCTTGCCGTCGATCGGCCTGCCGAAGGCGTTGACGACGCGCCCGAGCCAGCCATGGCTGGGCCGCACCGCGCCCCTGGCGCCGGTCAGCACCGCCTTGCAGCCGAGCCGGACTCCGTCGAGGGCTGCAAACGGCAGACACAGCGCGCGATCCCGCTGAAAGCCGACGACTTCGCAATCGACCGCCGCGTCATTGGCTCCGGCAATCGCCAGCCGGGCGCCGACGCTCATCTCGTGCAGGGGCCCCGCGACCTCGACCAGAAGGCCGTGCACCCCGGCCACCCGGCCGAAGGTTTCGACATCCGGCAATGCGGAAATCTCGTTGGTCAGGGCCTTCACGTCAGCGCCTCGCGATCCATCGGGTTTCCCGGTTTGGTAACGTTTCGTTTACTCGACCCGTTAATCATGACCAAAAGGGCTTAAGGGTAGGTAAATCCGAGCGCCCGTGACTGCTTACCCGATTTCGGTCTTCCGGCCTGGAACGGATCGAGTCGGCAGAGTCGGTTATGCGCCTTTCTTAATGTCGGACTCGAACTGTCAACGCCTAATGAAAATAGCGACTCTTCAAGAAGATGAGGATTTTTCTGAAGATAATGCATCAAAGCTATTGCTCCCCGGAATCAGGTTTTGTTAACCATTGGGGAGTAGCGTTGCGAATCGGGAGACACGAAATCCTTCGTGCCGGCAGGGAAGGCTTACCGGCACGCTAAGCCGGCAATTCGCCGGAAAGGGGATTGGCATGCGAGTGTTGTTGATCGAGGACGATGGCGCGACGGCCCAGAGCATCGAACTGATGCTCAAGTCGGAAAGCTTCAACGTCTACACGACGGACCTTGGTGAAGAGGGCGTCGATCTCGGCAAGCTCTATGACTACGACATCATCCTGCTCGACCTGAACCTGCCGGATATGAGCGGCTATGAGGTGCTGCGAACGCTGCGGGTGGCCAAGGTCAAGACGCCGATCCTGATCCTCTCCGGCCTGGCCGGGATCGAAGACAAGGTCCGCGGCCTCGGCTTCGGCGCCGACGACTACATGACCAAGCCGTTCCACAAGGACGAGCTTGTCGCCCGCATCCACGCCATTGTCCGCCGCTCCAAGGGTCACGCCCAATCGGTCATCACCACCGGCGATTTGACCGTCAATCTCGACACCAAGACCGTCGAGGTCAACGGCCAGCGGGTCCATCTGACCGGCAAGGAATACCAGATGCTGGAGCTGTTGAGCCTGCGCAAGGGCACGACGCTGACCAAGGAAATGTTCCTCAACCACCTTTATGGCGGCATGGACGAGCCGGAACTGAAGATCATCGACGTCTTCATCTGCAAGCTGCGCAAGAAACTGGCCGCGGCGACCGCCGGCAAGAACTACATCGAGACCGTCTGGGGCCGCGGCTACGTGCTGCGCGAGCCCGACGACGAGGACATGCAGGAAAGCGCCTGACCGCGACGCTTTCCGGCCTTTGCCGAATGTGACGAAACCCCGCTTCGCGCGGGGTTTTGCTGTTTTCGGAAGGCCGTAGCGCAACGGTCGTCAAGGGTGTAGGCGTGCGGCTGCAGGCTGCAGCACGTGGTGCTACGGCATCACCGCCCCTCCATCGTCATTGCCCGCTTTATGCGGGCAATCCAATGGCCTTTCGGTACGCAGAAGCGCTTGAATGCCTTCACCAATGCGTTGGCAAGTTGAAAGGCCAATGGACCACAAGGATAAACCGGGTGGAGACGAGGGAGGGGTTGGGTGGTGACGTCGAGACGAGAGGCCAACCCTGTATCCAAGCCTCACTTCAGTCGAAAAAACGCCATCACTGCAATAGCCTACGGCCACGGCGTCTAATCAAATTGGAAAGCAGTGGGACAAGCCCGGCAATGACCCCGGTGGTGGGGTAGCGGCGTTCGCGCAAGCGCCCACTCCACCCACCGTTCCCGCGGAAGCGGGAACCCATTGCCCCGCTCAACACGGTATGTCGGCAGCGATCCGGGCGATGTCTCGAATTTATCAAATGAATCAAAGATTTGTCGCCGATGCCAATGGTTCCCCGCTTGCGCGGGGAAGGTGCGGATCGGGAGGCAATTGGGCAATCCAATGGCCTTTCGATATCCAGAAGCGCTTGAATGTCTTCACCAATGCGTTGGCAAGTCGACAGGCCAATGGACCACAAGGACAAGCCGGGTGGAGACGAGGGAGAGGTGGTGGTGATGATGTTTGTGTCGTGTAGTGTGAAGCCCGGCAATGACGTCGGTGGTGGGGCGACAGGCCCGGCTATGAAAAGAACTGCGCACACGCGCATCAATCTGAGAGCAAAAACCCTACCGGGCGCCGCCGGCCATCGCCAGTTGCGGCGCGGCCTGCATCGTCGAGGCCCTGTTGACCTGATAAAGGCCGCGGTGTCCCGGCACCGGCCGGAACGCATCGGTCAGCCCGATCACGGTTTCGGCGGCGCCGAGCACGAGAAAGCCGTCATCGGCCATCTGCCGGGCGATGCGGTTAAGCACATCGGATTTGGTTTGCTGATCGAAATAGATCAGGACATTGCGGCAAAACACGATGTCGAACTTGCCCAGAGCCGCAAGACTGTCCAGAAGGTTGAGCTGCCGGTAGTCGACCATGGCCCGGATTTCCGGCGCCACCTGCCAGGTTTCGCCGTTCTGGACGAAATATCTGAGCAGCATCCGGATCGGCAGTCCCCGCTGCACCTCGAACTGGCTGTAGAGTCCGGCCCGGGCCTTTTGCAGCGCCCTTGTGCACAGATCCGTGGCAATGATCTCGGCGCGCCAGCCGGCGAGCCTGGCGGCCATCTCCGTCCACTGGATGGCGAGCGAATAGGGCTCCTGCCCGGTCGCCGCGGCCGCGCTCCAGATGCGCATGCGTTTCTGCGCCGAGCGGTTGGCGCGCATGTGCGGAACCATGACCCGTTCAAAATGGTCGAACGGCGTCTTGTCGCGGAAGAAGAACGACTCATTGGTCGTCATCGCTTCGGTGACCTGCCGGCCCAGATCGTCATCGGCGGCGAGCTTGAGCTTGACGACAAGATCGCTGATCGAGGTCAGCCCGACCTTGCGCGCGACCGGCAGCAGGCGGCTTTCGATCAGATATTGCTTGTCGTTCGACAGCACCAGCCCTGAACGCGCCTTCAGGAATTGCCTCATATATTCGTAGTCGTTTGGTGTCATGCGCGGTCTCCGCTGATCAGGCGCGTCAGTTTCTGGCCGATATCCGAGAGCGGCAGCACGGCCGCGCAGGCGCCCGCATGGGCCGCCGCCCCCGGCATGCCCCAGACGACGCTGGTCGCCTCGTCCTGGGCAATGACCGTCCCGCCCGCATCGGCGATGGTCACGGCGCCTTTGGCGCCGTCCGTGCCCATGCCCGTCAGCACCACCGCCAGCGCGCCGGCGCCGTAGATTTCGGCGACGCTGTCAAACAGGGGATCGACCGCCGGCCGGCAGTAATTGATCGCCGGCCTCTCGTCCAGTTGCAGAACGGGCGTCGCGCCGCCGCGCACCCGCATATGCTTGCCGCCCGGCGCCACATAGATGTGGCCCGGCTCGAGCGGTTCGCCGGAACGCCCTTCGCGCGCCGGCCGGCCGGCCGACTTGCCGATGTGCTCGGCGAGAATGGTCGTAAACGTCGCCGGCAGGTGTTGCACCACCACCACCGGTATGGCGTCGATGGCCGGCCCGATCGCCCCGAACACCGTCTCCAGCGCCCGCGGTCCGCCGGTCGAACTGCCGATGGCGAGGATGCGGGGCCTGGCCGGTGACGGCGACCGCAGTTTCAGCCCGTCGGGCGCCGCCGCCCGCGTCCTCAATCCGGCCACGCCATGCGGCGCATCGGCGCCGCCGTCCCGGCCCGCCGGCGCCAGATGCGGCCGGCCGGCTGCAGCCGGGTGCGGGCGCCGGGCGCGGTGGCCCAACACCCGGACCTTTTCGAGGATTTCGCGGCGGAAATCCGCCGAGGTGAGGGCGCCGCCGGTGCTTTCCGGTTTCGGCACGTAGTCGCTCGCCCCGAGCGAAAGCGCCTTGATGCTGATTTCGGCGTTGCGCCGGGTCAGCGTCGACACCATGACCACCACCAGCGACGGCTTCTTTTTCAGCATCAGCGGCAGCGCCGTCAGCCCGTCCATTTCCGGCATGTCGATGTCGAGCACCACCACGTCAGGATCGCTGCGTTCGATGTCGTCGACGGCGAACCGGCCGTTGCGGTGGGTCGCGACGACCGCCAGTTCGCGATCCTCGTCGATCCAGCGGCTGATCAGCGTGCGGGTGACGACGGAGTCGTCGACGACCATGACCCTGACCGGATCGGTGATCGCCGAGACCCGGTGCACGGCCGGTGCGGAGGTAGCCATATTTCGACGCCCTTGAAAGACCGGAACCCGGTCAGATAAGTCCGACTTCCTGGAATTTGGCCGCGACGATATCGCGGTCGAAAGGCTTCATGATGTATTCATTGGCGCCGGCATGCATCGCCCGGGCGATGTGGGCGACATCGTTCTCGGTCGTGCAGAACACCACTTTCGGCCTGTCGCCGCCGGCCTCGGCGCGGAGCTTGCCGATGAACTCCAATCCGTCCATGACCGGCATGTTCCAGTCG
>JANQEG010000118.1 GCA_028278505.1 Rhodobiaceae bacterium | reverse complement strand
CCCGACTTGGGCATTGAAAGGGCTGAAACCGGAAACATCCGGTTTCAGGCGGCCGGGTGCTTTTCCGCCGTGGCTTTGTCGCGCCTCGCTTATGATGCTATGGCATCACTGCGCTTGGACGCTTCGTGCCACGACGGAAAATCATCCCGGTCAGATGGGTCAAACCCCACGACGGTTGGTATAAGACAGTGATCGAGACCTGTTTCATCGACGGCCTCCTGGTCGTTACGCCGACGAAGTACAGCGACCATCGCGGCTATTTTTCGGAGACCTATAGTCGCAGGGCGCTTGCAAAAGCGGGATTCGACAAGGAGTTCGTTCAGGACAACCAATCGCTTTCGCACGAAGTCGGTGTCCTGCGCGGCCTGCATTTCCAGACGCCGCCTTTTGCCCAGGACAAGCTGGTGCGGGTGCTGGAGGGCGCCATTTTCGACGTCACGGTCGATCTGCGCCGCGACTCGCCCACCTATGGCCGGCATTTCTCAATCGAGCTTTCCGCCGAAAACTGGAAGCAATTACTGGTCCCGATCGGCTTGGCCCACGGCTTCTATACACTCAGGCCGGATACCGTCGTCGCCTACAAGGTGACCGACTACTACGCCCCGGACAACGATCGCGGACTGATCTGGAACGATCCCGATCTGGCCATCGCCTGGCCCCTCGACGGCGACCCCGTGCTATCGCCGAAGGACGCAAAACTGCCGCACTTTGCCGATTTCGTCTCGCCATTCTGAGATGGTCACGTTAGACCTCTCGCAGCCACAAGAAGAACAATGAGGGCGGTTCTATGCGAATTCTGATCACCGGCGGCGCCGGGTTTATCGGTTCCGCCGTCTGCCGCCACTTCGTCGGCGCCTGCGGCGATACCGTGCTGAACATCGACAAACTGACCTATGCCGCCAATCCGGCCTCGCTCGCGCCCGTTGAGGCCTCGCCGGACTACCGGTTCCTGCAGGCGGACATCTGCGACCGGGCGGCGATGGACCATGCCTTGGCCGAGTTCCGACCGGACTGCATCATTCATCTCGCGGCGGAAAGCCATGTCGACCGCTCGATCACCGGCTCCGGCGCCTTCATGCACACCAATATCATCGGCACCTACACCCTGCTGGAGGCGGCGCGCCAGCACTGGCTGGGGCTGGCCGACGAGGCCAAGGAGAAGTTCCGCTTCCTGCATGTCTCGACCGACGAGGTCTACGGCTCGCTCGGCGCCGAGGGTCTTTTCGAGGAGACCACCGCCTACGATCCCTCTTCGCCCTATTCGGCCAGCAAGGCGGCGAGCGACCATCTGGTCGTCGCCTGGCACCGCACCTACGGCTTTCCCGGCCTGATCTCCAACTGCTCCAACAATTACGGCCCGTGCCAGTTTCCGGAGAAACTGATTCCGCTGATGATCCTCAACGCCCTGCACGGCAAGGCGCTGCCGGTCTACGGCGACGGCGGCAATGTCCGCGACTGGCTCTATGTCGACGATCACGCCAAGGCGCTGCGGCTCATTCTCGCCCGCGGCCGGCCCGGCGAGAAATACAATGTGGGCGGCCGCAATGAACGCACCAATCTGCAGGTGGTCATGGCCATCTGTGCGCTGATGGACGAGTTTCATCCCGCCGGTGCGCCGCACGAGCGGCTGATCACCTACGTCACCGACCGGCCCGGTCACGACCGGCGCTACGCCATCGACGCCAACAAGCTCGAGACCGAACTCGGCTGGGCGGCCGCGGAGGATTTCGACAGCGGCGTCCGCAAGACCGTCGAGTGGTACCTCGAAAACAGCGATTGGTGGTTGCCCCTGACCGAGAACGTCTATCAGGGACAGCGTCTCGGGCTGCTCGACGAACCCCGGTCGGCTGCCAGGTGAGCAGTCGAGCAGGGGGCTGGAAGATGAAGCTGCTGGTGGCGGGCCGTAACGGGCAGGTGGCGCGTTCACTGGCGGAACGCGCCGCGGCGCGCGGGCTTGACCTGGTCGCGCTCGGGCGGCCCGACCTCGACCTGACCGAGCCGGCCGGCATCGCGCCGGCCTTGCAGCGGGATCGTCCGGACATCGTCGTCAATGCCGCTGCCTACACGGCCGTCGACACGGCCGAAAGCGACAGCGAGGCGGCCTTCGCCATCAACGCAGACGGCGCCGGCGCACTGGCGGCTCAATGCGCCGAGCTTGACATTCCGATCATCCACATCTCGACCGACTACGTGTTCGACGGCGGCAAGCAGGCGGCCTATGTCGAGACCGACCCGGTCGACCCGCTCGGGGTCTACGGCCAATCCAAGCTCGCCGGCGAGCGCGCGGTGATCGCCGCCAATCCCCGCCACATCGTCCTGCGCACGGCTTGGGTCTACAGCCCGTTCGGCCACAACTTCGTCCGGACCATGCTGCGTCTCGCAGAGACCCGCGACGAGCTCGGCGTCGTTGCCGACCAGACCGGCAATCCGACCTACGCACCGCAGCTCGCTGCCGCCATCTTCGACATTGCCGCCGCCCTGCGGCGCGATCGGGAGCGACGCTGGGGCATCTATCACGCAGCCGGCACGGGCGACGCCACCTGGTACGATTTCGCGAGCGAGATTTTCGCCCGCTCGGCCGAGCACGGCGGCCGACGGCCGCGGCTGCGTGCGATCACGACCGCGGACTATCCGACCCCGGCCCCGCGGCCGGCCAATTCCCGCCTGGACTGCCGCAAGCTCGCGCAAGCGTTCGGCATTACACTACCGCATTGGCGTGACGGGGTGCGCGATTGCATTGACCGCCTCGCCCGCCACCACGCGATCAACTGATCGGAGCAAGTGATGAAAGGCATCATTCTCGCCGGCGGCTCGGGCACCAGGCTGCATCCGGCAACTCTGGCCATCTCAAAGCAATTGCTGCCGGTGTACGACAAGCCGATGGTCTATTATCCGCTCTCGACACTGATGCTGGCCGGGATCCGTGATATTCTCCTTATCTCGACGCCGCATGACCTGCCGCAGTTCCAGCGGCTCCTGGGCGATGGCGCCAAATGGGGCATTTCGCTGTCCTACGCCGAGCAGCCGCGGCCGGAGGGGCTGGCGCAGGCGTTCATCATCGGCGCCGACTTCGTCGCCGGCGGCAGTTCGGCGCTGATCCTCGGCGACAACATCTTCTACAGCCACGGGTTCAGCCAGATGCTGCAACGGGCGGCCGCCAAAGACGACGGCGCAACCGTGTTTGCCTACGCGGTGCGCGATCCCGAGCGCTACGGCGTGGTCGAGTTCGACGCCGATGGCCGCGCTGTCGCTATCGCCGAAAAGCCGGCCGAGCCGCGCTCCCGCTGGGCGATCACCGGGCTCTATTTCTACGACCGGCAGGTGGTCGACATCGCCGCCAACATCCGCCCCTCGGCGCGCGGTGAACTGGAGATCACCGACGTCAACGCGGCCTATCTGGCCAAGGGACAACTGCGCGTCGAGCGGCTCGGGCGCGGCTTCGCCTGGCTCGACACCGGCACGCCGGAATCGCTGTCGGAGGCCGCCGACTACGTGCGCACGCTGGAAAAGCGTCAGGATGTTCGCATCGCCTGCCCCGAGGAGGTCGCTTATCGCATGAAATTCATCGACGCGGCAGCGCTCGAAAAACTCGGGCTTGAACTCGGCAAATCGGAATACGGAAAATACTTGCTGCAGGTTGCGGCCGGCGAGCGCGACGATTGAGCGGTCGATGGGTCCCGCTTCCGCCAAGGCGGCGGGTGGTGTTGGCGCGTGCGCATCAAACATGCACCTGCGCCGCGAAATGTTCAGTTCCGGCTATTGGCTTTTGACAACGCGCCAAAGGCAATGGCGGTTATGGCCATCAGCGAGAGCCACCAGTTCTCCCAAGCCCCGTGGCTGACGACCGACGCCGAAAACGCCCCGGCAAAGGCTGCGGCGGCGAAAGGGAATAGGGGCCTTTCGGTCCGGGCAAGAAGGCTGACGCCGTACATCAGTCCGATCGCCGCAAGGACCGCACCGACAAGCCCGAATTCGATCCAGACCTGGAGCAGGGCGTTGTGGGGATGCCACCAGAGATCGACAACGCGTGTCTCCGGTTCGCTGACCGCATAAATTGGCAGCAGACGCGAGGCATTAAGCCCCCAGCCGAGCCAGAATTTGTCAGCGATCGCAACGGCGAAATCATTCCACAGCACCGCGCGGGTGTAAGACGCCATGCTCGCCAGGGCCTCATGGAACCAGGCGGGCAAATGGTCGAGCGCGATCCTGACCAGCCAGGGCATGGCCACAGCGGCGAAGGCGACGACAGCGGACATGACGATGAGCGTCGCGCCGCGCGAGATATAGGCGGCGATGAGGACGACGATCCCGACCAGCATGGTCAGGCTGGCCGCGCCGCTTTCCGAAGTTAGCGCGGCGGCCGTGACAAAGCCGATGATCGCGACGGCAGCAACCAGATGGTCACGCGCGACGAGGTAGGCGGCGGCCGGCCAGACGAGCAGCGACTGCGTCATCATCGCCCGATTGACCGTGAAGTCGTCATCGCGCGCGCCGATCAGGCCGCGCATCGAGATATCGCTATGGAGCTGGACGATGCAGAGAACGGCGCCGAAGATCAGGCCGGCGATCAGCAGCTTTATCCGCTCCGACGAAACCGCCAGTGCGAACGCCGCCAACGCCGCGGCGATGAGGGCAAAATTGCCGACCACCTTACAAAACGTCTCGAGGCTGACTAACGGATCCGGCGACCAGAGGATCGAAAGCGCGGCAAAAACGGAGGCCGCGAGGAAGAGTCCGACGAGCGGTGTTCTGGCGAATTCGATCACGCGCGTCTTGAACGCCGTCAACGCGCCGTTCGCATGAAGACTGGCGACGATGAGCAGCGTCGACAAGGCCAACATCACCGTCGCACTGCGCGAGGAGAAGATCACGAAAACCGGAAAGATGAGAAACAGACAGACCGATCCGAAAAGTTCAAGTCGCCCAATCCCATGGTCACTTTGAATTGGACGGCTTTGCTTCATATTGTCCGATGATTCCCGGGACCAGAATCTGCGTTCGACACGTTATTGTCAGTGTGAAGTGGCTTCGTCAAGGTCGATGGAACCGGACGTCCGCCGGCTTGATAGACACGTCTTCGCATATGAAGGCGCGGGTTCTTCAGGCCCCGGGCAGACCAATGCTGGACACCGCCAAGGGGGCGGTTTTCAACGGCGTCGGCCTGCCGATCGATCATTGGCTGCGGGGGCCGTTGCGCGAGCGGGCGGCAAGCCGCCTCGACGCCCAGCGCATCGCCGCCGGCGGCCTGAGCGACCCGGCGCCGATCAGCAGGCGCTGGTCGGAACATCTTTCCGGCCGCCGCAACCGGCGGCACGCGCTGTGGCGCGTTCCCTGCTTGATGCGTGGCCCGATCGTCACGCACAACCCGCTGCTGTCAGCCATCTCTCCGAACATATGTCAATTATATCCCCGGAAAAGACATCGGCAGCGGGCAACGACACCGGGTTTGCCGCAGAAAACAAAAGCTGATAGTGCATCTGCGACAGCGCTCGTCACACCCGGCAGGGGAACAGAATGGCAGTCCGTGCTCACGGCCTGATCCGGATGCGATCGGGTTTGCACGTTGCGGAACATTGGGACCAAACGAGTGAACACGCTCGGAAATCACCACTGCGATGGCCGCGCAGGAGGACGCACTCATGCCCGAGGCGTTTGAACGCCTCAAGGCGGACCTTCGCCAGGGTCGGCGGCATTGGGTCGTCACCGGATGCGCCGGCTTTATCGGCGCCAACCTGACCGAGGCGCTGCTGCAGCTCGGCCAGACCGTGGTCGGGCTTGACCATTCTTCAACCGGTTCCCGCGGCAATCTCGACGACGTCCGCAGAAGCGTCGGCGACGAAGCGTGGGCGCGCTTCACGCTGATCGAGGGCGACATCACCGACTTCGACACCTGCCGGACGGCGGTGGAGGGCGCCGATTACGTGCTGCATCAGGCGGCGTTCGGCAGCGTGCCGCGCTCCATGGCGGAACCGCTGGCCAGTCATGCCAACAATGTCGACGGCACCGTCAACATGCTTTGGGCGGCGCACCAGGCCGGCGTCGGCCGCGTCGTCTATGCGAGTTCGAGTTCGGTCTATGGCGACGAGCCCGGACTGCCCAAGGTCGAGGAACGCGTCGGCAAGGTGCTGTCGCCCTACGCGATGACCAAGGCGATAAACGAAACCGCGGCCGACACGTTCGCGCGCTGCTACGGGCTCGAGGCGGTGGGCCTGCGCTATTTCAACATTTTCGGCCCGCGGCAGAATCCGAACGGTCCCTATGCCGCGGTCATCCCCCATTGGATCGGCGCCATGCTGCGCGGCGAGGCCGCCGCGATCAATGGCGACGGCAGGACAAGCCGCGATTTCTGTTTCATCGACAATGCGGTGCAGGCCAATCTGCTGGCCGCGACCCGGCCCCTCGGCGACAGCGCCCATGAGGTCTTCAACGTCGCCGTCGGCGAGCGCACGACGCTGCGCGACCTGCATGACCTCTTCCGCGAGGCCGTCGCCCGGTTGAGCGGCCGCGACGTGCGGGCCGAACCGGAATTCCGCGACTTCCGCTCGGGCGATATCCGCCATTCGCTCGCCGATATCGCCAAGGCCCGCCGCATGCTGGGCTATGAGCCGAGCCACCGCCTTGTCGACGGCGTCGATGCCACCGTCCGCTATTTCCTCGGCGCGGCGACGGCAAAGGGTTGATGCCGCGATCATTGCCGGCTATCCGAAGTCATTGACGACGTTCCGGGCGAATTTGACCGCGCAAAAGACATGCCGGCCTTTCCCGTCACCGCATAAAGGGCTAGAACCCCCGAACCGGATCATCGACGGGAACGCGCTTCAGGGTTTTTGGAGAAAGTCATGCCGAAAAACACGGCGGGGTTTGAGGATTTTTCCCGCGACGACGAGGTCCAAATCGGGTCCGAGCGCGGCTTTGGCCTGGTTTTCGCGGCCGTCTTCACCATCATCGGTTGCTGGCCGCTGATCGGCGGCGGATCGGTGCGGATATGGGCGCTGGCCATTTCCGGCGCCTTTCTCGCCGTTGCGCTGGTCACTCCGCGCATCCTGCGCCCCTTGAACCTCGTCTGGTTCAAGTTCGGTCTGGTGCTGCACAAGATCGTCAATCCGCTCGTCATGGGGCTGATGTTCTTTGTCGTCATTACACCGACCGCCCTCATTATGCGCGCCGTCGGCAAGGATCCCCTGCACCGGGAATTCGACGCCGATGCGGACAGCTACTGGATCGAGCGCAGCCCCCCGGGCCCGGCGCCGGACACCATGAGCAACCAGTTTTAGGAGATCGGGTCCATGGGATTCCTGGCCGAACTTTGGCGGTTCTTGAAGGCGCGCAAGAAGTTCTGGCTGCTGCCGATCATCCTGGTGATGGTCGTCTTCGGCGGCCTGCTTATCCTCGCACAGGGCTCTGCCGTCGCGCCCTTCATCTACACCGTATTCTAGGCGTTCGGGGCCGTTGCGCGTTCTCGGCATATCCGCCTACTACCACGACAGCGCCGCGGCGCTGGTCGAGGACGGGCGCATCGTCGCCGCGGCGCAGGAAGAGCGCTTCACCCGCAAGAAGCACGATGCCGGCTTTCCCGACAATGCGGTGAAGTCCTGCCTCGATCAGGCGAATATCGGTTTGAGCGATGTCGACCACGTCGTCTTCTACGATAAGCCGTTCCTGAAATTCGAGCGCCTGCTCGAAACCTATCTGTCGTTCGCGCCGCGCGGCTTCACCTCGTTCAGGATGGCGATGCCGGTCTGGCTGAAGGAGAAGCTGTTTCAGAAGGACCTCTTGCGTAAACGTTTCAAGCGGTTCGATCCCGACTTCGACTGGACGAACAAGCTCTTGTTCTCCGAGCATCACCAGTCGCACGCGGCAAGCGCCTTCTACCCGTCACCGTTTGAGGAAGCGGTGGTGCTGACCATGGACGGGGTCGGCGAATGGGCGACGACGTCGACCGCGATCGGCACCGGCAACCGGCTGGAAATGGTCAAGGAAATCCATTTCCCGCACTCGCTCGGCCTGCTCTATTCGGCCTTCACCTATTACACCGGCTTCAAGGTCAATTCCGGTGAATACAAGGTCATGGGCCTCGCCCCTTATGGCGAGCCCAGATTCGCCGGCACCATCCTCGACAACATCATCGATGTGAAGGATGACGGCTCGTTCCGCCTCAACCTCGACTTCTTCGACTATTGCACGGGCCTGCGCATGACCAATGACCGGTTCGCCGATCTGTTCGGCGGGCCGGCGCGGACGCCTGACCAATTGCTGACCCAGAAACACATGGACCTGGCCGCCTCGGTGCAGGCGGTGACCGAGCAGGTCGTGCTGAAGATGACCCGCGCGCTGAAGGCCGAGACGGGCGCGAACAATCTCTGCCTTGCCGGCGGCGTGGCGCTCAACTGCGTCGCCAACGGCCACGTGCTGCGCGACGGCGCCTTCCAAAACGTCTGGGTGCAGCCGGCGGCCGGCGACGCCGGCGGCGCGCTCGGCGCAGCGCTCGCCGCCTATTACGGCTATGCCGGGCAGCCGCGTGAGGTCGCCGGCGGCGGCAAGGACGCCATGGCCGGCTCCTATCTGGGGCCGGCTTACCCGCAGGACGATATCGAGGCGCGGCTGAAAGCCGCCGGCGCCGTGTTCGAGTTCCTCGACGACGCGGCCCTGATCGAAGCGGTGGCGCAGGGGCTTGCCGACGAACTCGCCGTCGGCTGGTTCCAGGGTCGCATGGAGTTCGGGCCGCGGGCGCTCGGCGGGCGCTCGATCCTTGCCGATCCGCGCTCGCCGACCATGCAGAAGACCTTGAACCTGAAGGTGAAATATCGCGAGAGCTTCCGCCCGTTCGCGCCCTCGGTGCTGCGCGAGGACGTGGCCGACTGGTTCGCGCACGATGCCGAGAGCCCCTATATGCTGATGGTCGCGCCGGTTCGCGAAAACCACCGGATTGCCATGACCGCCGAGGACCAAGCGCTTTTCGGCATCGACAAGCTGAACGTGCCGCGCTCGACCATCCCGGCGATCACCCATGTCGACTATTCGGCGCGCATCCAGACCGTGCACGCCGACACCAATCCGCGCTATCACGCGCTGATTTCGCGCTTCAAGGCGCTGACCGGCTGTCCGATACTGGTCAACACCAGCTTCAATGTGCGCGGCGAGCCTATCGTGTGCACACCGGAGGATGCGTTCCGCTGCTTCATGGGCACCGAGCTCGACCTGCTGGCGATCGGCAATTGCGTGTTGCGCAAATCCGACCAGGACCCGGCGCTGCGCCTCGACTACAAAAACGCCTTCGAGCTCGATTGACCGTTACCAGCGCG
>JANQEG010000116.1 GCA_028278505.1 Rhodobiaceae bacterium | reverse complement strand
CCCGACTTGGGCATTGAAAGGGCTGAAACCGGAAACATCCGGTTTCAGGCGGCCGGGTGCTTTTCCGCCGTGGCTTTGTCGCGCCTCGCTTATGATGCTGGGCATCACTGCGCTCGGACGCTTCGTGCCACGACGGAAAATCACCTCGGTCAGATGGGTTAAACCCCACGACGGTTGGTATAAGGCGCCCGATCAGAACTTGAACCAGGGCGTGAAGAACTGTCCCGTGTCTTGTTTCTGCGCGCTGTTTCCGCCACTTGCAGTTTGATTGTTCTGTGCCCTCAAGGCGTCACAATAGGCCTGTTCGGGCGGATTTTTCGGGCTGTTGCAGTCGATGTTGACGGATGGACTGACGGTCGTCGTCGCTGTCGGATTCTGCTGCGCCAGTGCCGGAGCGATGAAGCCGATGGCGGCATGGTCGGTTCCTGTCGTCTGCGCCGATCCCCGCTCCAATCCCTGTTGTGTTGCCATGGTGTTCAGGCCCGCGGCGGAAACGAAGATGATCAGTGAATTCAAGACGTAGAGCACGATGCGTTTGGCGAGTGCGATGCCCGGACCGGCGAAGACCAGGACCCCGACGACAAAGCTGATGATCAGCGCGATAAGCGCCGGTTCCAGCGGAACGATGTTTCCGACCGACGTTGCGATCGCAAATGTGACGCCGCCGGCCGCGCCGGGTGTGAGCATCGATTTCGGATTGAGGAACTCACTTGCGCCGGCATTGGCCCCGGCAGTGTTGGCTGTGTTGGCCATTTTCGCCTCCTATTGCACGGTAGTGAGAATTCAGTTCATTTTACAATTTTTGATAATGGTTGGAAACGACCTTCCGGTGCGGTGCGGCGGCCCGCCGGAAATTCCCAAAGTGCAATCACAGGCTGGACAGGCGTATCGGTGCGACGCTTTATTAGGGCGAGCTGTTCATTAGGGGGAAATGCGATGTTGGGCCTGATGCAGGACTGGCCGCTTCTGTGCCACCGGATCATCGATCACGCGGCAGAGATGCACGGCAACCGCGAGGTCGTCTCGCGCTCCGTCGAGGGGCCGATCCACCGCACCGACTACCGGACCATCCGCGAACGCTCGCTCAAGGTCGCCCAGCGCCTCGACCGCATGGGCGTCCGCGTCGGCGACCGGATCGGCACGCTGGCCTGGAACACCTGGCGCCACCTCGAGGTCTGGTACGGCCTTCTCGGCGTCGGCGCCGTCTATCACACGGTCAATCCGCGCCTGTTTCCCGACCAGATCGCCTATATCGTCAACCATGCCGAAGACCGGCTCATGTTCACCGATCTGACCTTCCTGCCGCTGGTTGAGAAGCTCGCCGAACACCTGCCGCTGCTGGAAAAGGTGATCGTGCTCACCGATGCGGCGAACATGCCCGAAACCGGGCTGGCCAATGCGGTCGCCTATGAGGACTGGCTCGCCGAGGCCGACGGCGACTTTGCCTGGAAAACGTTCGACGAGAACACTGCCGCCGGCATGTGCTACACCTCCGGCACCACGGGCCACCCGAAGGGCGTCGTCTATTCCCACCGCTCCAACGTGCTGCATTCAATGGCGGTCAACCAGCCGGACATGCTCGGGCTCAGCAGCCGCGACATCATGATGCCGGTGGTGCCGATGTTCCACGCCAATGGCTGGTCGATCGCGTTCTCCGCGCCGATGACCGGCACCACCATGGTGATGCCGGGCGCCAAGATGGACGGCGCCTCGATCTACGAACTGCTCGATACCGAAAAAGTCTCGGTGACCGCGGCGGTGCCGACGGTGTGGCTGATGCTGCTGCAGTTCCTCGACGGCAGCGACCACCAATTGCCGCATCTCGAACGCGTCATCATCGGCGGCGCCGCCTGTCCGCGGGCGATGACCGCGGCGTTCCAGAAGAAGTATGATGTCGACGTCCTTCATGCCTGGGGCATGACCGAGATGAGCCCGCTCGGCACGATCTGCTCGCTGAAGCCGGAATATGCGGGGCTCGAAGGCGACGCACGGCTCGACATCCAGGAGAAGCAGGGCCACGCGCCGTTCTCCATCGAGATGAAGATCACCGACGACTACGACATCGAGCAGGACTGGGACGGCAAGACCTTCGGCCGGCTGAAGGTGCGCGGGCCCGCGATCGCCAAGGCCTATTTTAAGGGCGAGGGCGGCGAGATCCTCGACGATGCCGGCTATTTCGACACCGGCGACGTCGCCCATATCGACCCCTACGGCTACATGCAGATCACCGACCGCGCCAAGGACGTGATCAAATCCGGCGGCGAATGGATATCGACCATCGACCTGGAGAACATCGCCGTCGGCCACCCGGACGTCGCCGAGGCCGCCGTCATCGGCGTTGCCCATCCGAAATGGGACGAACGGCCGCTGCTCGTGGTCGTCGCCAAGGATGGCTGCACGCCGACCCGCGACGGCCTGATCGACTATATGCAGGACAAGGTCGCCAAATGGTGGCTGCCGAATGACGTGGTCGTCGTCGACGAGATTCCGCACACCGCGACCGGCAAGATCCAGAAGACGACGCTGCGCGAACAGTTCAAGGACTACACCTTCCCCGACGCCTGAGCGCGCCGGCTGCGGAATACGCCCGCCGACCCGATAGCGCCGGCGGCGGCGCTGTGCTATGGCGCCGGCGTCACCAAAGTGTCTGACAGGAACCGCCCCGCATGCTCAGCCCCCGCAATCGTAAGATTCTTCCGCAGGCGGTGTGGAGCCACCGTTTGGGGCTGTTTGCGATTCCGGTCCTGGTGATCTCGGCGCTCGGCTTCCGCTTTGAGATGATCGGCGTGCCGCTGATCTATGTGCTGATGGCGTTTGCCTGGGCGCTCGCGCTCCTTGCGGTGGTGCTGGCGGCCTGGGCGTTCGCCCGGATCTGGGACGACGACATCGCCGGTTTCGGCCGCGCGCTCCGCGGCCTGCTCCTCAGCCTGCTGGCGCTTGGCTTTCCGCTCTATGCGCTGTGGCCGATCCTGAACTATCCGCAGCTCACCGATATCGCCACCGATCCGCGTATGCCGCTGCAGTTCGAACTCGCCATAATCGAGCGCCCGCCGAACGCCAATCCGCTGCCGCCGCGCTATTCGGCGGAACACATCGACGCCCAGCTTGCGGCCTATCCCGAAATCGTATCGCGAAGCTTCGACGTCGAGGCCGCCCATCTGTTCGCCGCCGTCCGCTACGTGGTGATCCAGGAGCGCTGGGAGGTCAGCCGGTCGAGCGAGCCGATCGACGCCGACGGTGTCGGCGGCATCGAGGCGATCGCCCGCTCGCTGATCATGCGGTTCCCGAACGATATCGTGATCCGGACCGGTCCGGACCCGCTCGGCTCGAGGCTCGACATGCGCTCCGCCTCGCGCTATGGCCGCCACGACCTCGGCGACAACGCCGCGCGTATCCGCGCGTTCATGGACGCGGTCGACGAGGCGCTGCTCGTCGCCCCGCTCGACTATGATCCGGCCGGGGTGTAACTCGGGTTGGCGCTATGCCGGCCGGTAGCGGCCGCCTATAGAAGGCCGGCCGTCGGTCGCCGCCAGCCCGCGCGCGACCAGATCCTCCAGATGGGCGAGCACGGACAGCGCCGCAGCCCCCCGCAGCCGCGAGTCGAGATCGGTATAAATCGCCGCGACCATGTCGACGATCACCTCGTCGCCCGCCGCGAGCCGGTCCAGCACCGCGCGTTCCCGCGCCAGCCGGTGCGCCTTGAGGCCGGCGAGATAGTCGGCCGGCGCCTCGATCGGAGACCCGTGCGCCGGCAGATAGCGCCGGTCGGTGCGCGTGAGCAGCTTGTCGAGCGAGGCCATATAGTCGGCCATCGCCCCGTCCGGCGGCGCCACGATCGTCGTCGACCAGCCCATGACGTGATCGCCGGAGAAGAGGCCGCCCTCCTCGCGGAGCGCGTAGACGAGATGGTTGTCGGTGTGGCCCGGCGTCGCGATCGCCTCCAGCGTCCAGTCCGCGCCGAAGACGATGTCGCCGTCGCTGAGTGCTACGTCCGGTGCAAACGCCGCATCCGAGGCGGCGTCGAGCGGATTGATCTCGCCGATGTCGAGCGGCCGCGCCGGCCGGTGCCCGCCCTCGCCGTGGATCAGCGCGCCGGTCCGCGGCTTGAGCAGCCGTGCCGCCGGCGAATGGTCGTTATGGGTGTGGGTGACCAGGATATGGGTCACGGTCTCGCCATTAAGCGCGGCGATGAGCGCCTCTGCGTGTTCGGGATCGTCCGGCCCCGGATCGATCACTGCGACCCGGCCGCGGCCGATCACGTAAGTATTGGTGCCATAGAAGGTGAAGGCGCCCGGATTGCGGGCCGTCATCCGCCGCACCAGCGGTGAAACGGTGATCAGTTCGCCGTAGCGGGGATCGAAGGTCGTGTTGAAGTTGAGCGCCATTCCAGCTTCCACCCGATTGCCGGCAGATCAACGCATGATGATCCTCTTGCCCCACTTGTCGAGGGCTGACGGAGCAAATATACCAATCACGTCGAAATTCCATGCGGGACCGCCCCGCAGCCAGATCGTGGAGGATCGGATGGCCTTTCTTGCCGAAACGCGGCCTACCCTTGCGGGCACCCTCTGGCCCGCCTCGTCTCACCCGCTGGTGCGCGCGGTCGTGCTGGTGCTGGCCGGCACGCTGTTCCTGACGCTGTCGGCGAAGACCAAGGTCCCGTTCTGGCCGGTCGAGATGACCATGCAGACATTTGCGGTGATGGTGATCGGCGCCGCCTATGGCTGGCGCCTCGGGGCAATCACCGTTATCGCCTATCTCGCCGAGGGCGCCATGGGCCTGCCGGTGTTCACCGGCACCCCGGAAAAGGGCCTCGGCCTGGCCTATATGATGGGGCCGACCGGGGGTTATCTGGTCGGTTTCGTCTTTGCCGCGGCGATCGTCGGCTGGGCGGCCGAGCGCGGCGCGTCGGCTTCGCCGCTGAAGCTCGGCGCCACCATGCTTGCCGCCGATGTCGTCCTCTTTGCTTTCGGTGTCCTCTGGCTTGGAACGCTGCTGGGCTGGGACAAGCCGATCCTTGCCTGGGGCGTGCTGCCCTTCATTCCCGGCGAGGCGTTGAAGATCGCGCTCGCGGCCGTCGGCATTCCTGCGCTCTGGGCTCTGGTGAAGCGCCGTTAAACCGGCAGTGACGATCGCCCCGGCGGCCGAGGCGCGGTCGCCGCGGCGCCCGTAGCGGCAAGTCCATTGATCGGGCGTCTCCTCCCCGCGCTGACCTGGCTGGCCTTTCCGATCTATGCGGTGCAGGGCATCGCCGTGCGTGTCCGCGCGCTGCGCCTGCCGCCGGCCACCGGTGATGTGCTGAGCCACATCGACGGCGCCGAACCGGGCCTCGCCCTGCTGGCGATCGGCGATTCGGCGGTCGCCGGCGTCGGTCTCGACCGCCTGGAGGACGCGGTCGCCCACCGCACCGCCGCGATGCTGGCGCCGGCAAGCGGCCGCGCCGTTTCAGTCCGCGCCGCCGGCTTCAACAGCATCACCGCCGGGGGCCTGCGCGACAGTGTCGTGCCCAATCTCGACGGCACCGACTGGCATGTCGTCGTCATTTCCGTCGGCGTCAACGACGTCAAGAATTTCCACAGCGTTCGCCGCTGGAAGCGGGAGTTCGGCGGCCTCATTTACGCGCTGCGGGCGCGCTATCCGCGGGCCGTCATTCTGTGGTCGCAGATCCCGCGCTTCATCGACATGCCGGCGCTGCCGAAGCTCTTGGCGCGCCTTCTCGACATTCGCGCCGACGCCTTCAACGCCATGGCGAGCCGGCTCTGCCGCGAGCGCGGCGCCCACATACTGGAGCGGGCGAACCGCTTCGCCCCGGAGACGTTCGCGGTCGACGGCTTTCATCCGGGCGAGCCGATACACCGCCTGTGGGCCGAGGCGCTGGCCGCGCGCATCGCCGAGCTTGTCAGCGACGAATCCCCCGGCTGACGGCGGTCGGGTGGTCCGAACGCGTTTACGCAACAGTTTCGGGATTTGCTTCTGCGGTTCAGGCGGAGCCGCCGGCCGGATCGCTTTCCGAGATATTCAGCCGGCGCATGCGCCGCCACAGCGTCGTCCGGTCGACGCCGAGATAGCGCGCCGCCATCGACTTGTTGCCTTTGGCGTCGATCAGCGCCTTTTCGATCGCCGCCCGTTCGAGCGCCATGATCTCGTCTTCCGAGCCGTTGCCGCTGTCGGCTTCGCTGCGCGGTCCGGTGAAATTGCGGATGTCCTGCGGCAGGCTCTCCGGCAGGATGATGTTGCCGACCGCACAGATGATCGCGTGCTCGACCGCGTTCTCCAATTCGCGCACATTGCCCGGCCACGGATAGGTCATCAGCATGTGCCGCGCTCTGCTGCTGCACTCGACCTGGTCCGGATAGCCGCGGCTTATCAGCTTGTCGCAGAAATGCTGGAACAACAGCGGGATGTCGCCCGGCCGTTCGCGGATCGGCGGCACGTGCAGCGGAAACACGGCGAGGCGATAATAGAGGTCGGCGCGGAACGTTCCGGCATCGACGAGGTCGCGCAGATTCTGATTCGCGGCGCTGATGATGCGAACATCGACGCTGACCGGCTCATCGGAGCCGACCGGCTCGATCTTGCCGTCCTGGATCGCCCTGAGCAGCTTCGGCTGCAGGTGCACCGGAATATCGGAGATCTCGTCGAGAAACAGCGTCCCGGAATGGGCGGCGCGGAAGCGCCCGATTCGGTCCTGGGTCGCGCCGGTGAACGCGCCCTTGACGTGGCCGAACAGTTCGGACTCGATCAGAGAGTCGGGAATTGCGCCGCAATTGACTTCTATGAACGGTTTTTTCGCTCTTCGGCTCAAACGATGCACGAGACGCGCAATATGGGTCTTTCCGGTGCCCGATTCGCCCTGCAGCAACACCGGCGCCTGCATCGGCGCCACCCGTTCGACCCGTTCCAGGATGTCGAGCATGACCGGGTCCTTGGTGATCAGATCGCCGCTCGAGCGGGCGAGCAGGTTCTGCAGCCGCCGCTGATCGGTGCGGTCCTGGATCATCACTAGGCGCAAATAGCCGTGCGATTCGCACGCCTTGCAGCAATGAAAGGTCAGATCGCGCGGCTCGCCGCTGGCTTCGATGCGCATTTCGAACTGGATCAGGTTCGGATCGTTCGGCGAATTCATCTCCGGCGCCCGTTCGAGCACCTTGTCGAGCGCGGCGATGAAGTCGACGCCCTTGATGTCGGCGAGCGATTGCAGCGGCTCGTTGCCCGGCGCCCCGAGCAGCTCGCCGGCGGCCGGGTTCTGGTAGAGGATGTTGCCGTCGCGGTCGGCCAGCAGAACGCCTTCGTCGATATAGGAAACGATCGCTTCCAGAAGCGGCAAGAGGTCGTCCATTTCCTGGATGGCGACGCGTTGAGCCTGCATGTTCACCGTGTTCCGTCCCGGATCTATACGCATCGTTCGTTTGCTGACGATGATTGCCCCCGCTTATTGTTGCAGCAACACACGAAGCATGCAACAGGTGTTTTTTCGGGTCAGGCTACATTAATTCATATAAATCAATACATTAACCTCGTTTGAAATGATTCTGTTTGTTGCACGACGCGATTTCGTGCAACAGTCGGCAAATCGAATTCTGGCGCAGTATTAGGCAGTTAACACTTGGCACATAATTTGCTAACATACGCATAAGCTAATATGCTTATGCGCCGAACGGTGCAGGACCAGGGGAATTTCCGGCCGTTTGAGGTCATGACGGCGGAGAACACGAGGGAGGCATGAATGGCAGATTTGTTCAGCGACGAGTGGATGAAGGGCTATATGGGCGCCTGGAACGGCGAACCGGAATTGTCCGGCGAGCTGCAGAAGATCGGGTTCAATTCGACGATCGGCTACGGCTTCAAGGGCGAAGACCAGCCGCGCGGCGTCATCATCGTCGAGAACGGCGTGGCCACCGATGCCGGCGCCTATACCGGGCAGCCGCTGAACTGGGATTTGCGCGCAGACGAGGCGACCTGGAACGACTGGCTGCGCAAGCCGCCCGGCATGATGGGCCTGGGCATGGCCTATACCTCCAAGAAACTGCAGTTCACGGTCGGCGACTATGCGGCGATGATCAAGGATCCGCGCATGGCCGGTCCGTTCATGAAAAGCTTTGCGGTGATGGCGCGGGTGTGATGGCTGATCTGAAGCATTTATCTGTTGCGCTGGTGGTGGCGGCCTCATTCGCCACCCCGGCCGCAGCGCAGGAGAAACTGGCAATCGCCGAAGTCATGCAGGTCGGCGATGCGGCGGTCGTCGGCGGCACGGTGGTGCCCTACAAGGAAGTGGTGCTGGCTGCGCAGACGCCCGGCCTGGTGCGCTTCATCGCCGGCCGCGAAGGCGATACCTTCCGCTCCAACACGCTGCTCGTGCAGATAGATGACGACGATCTGCAGGCCCGGCGCCGGGCCTCGGTGGCGGAAATCACCGCCGCGCAGAACGCCCAGTCCAATGCCCGCATCCAGTATTCGCGCGAACTGATCTCGCCGACGATCAACCGCAATTTGACGCGGCCCACCGGTTTCGGCGTGCCGTCCATGTTCGACTATTTCATGTCCCGGCCGATGTCGAATTTCACCGGCCAGAGCAACACCTGGGTCGAGCGCTATGCCGACCTGCACACCCAGAGCAATGCGTTCAGCGAAGCGTCGGGACGCTTGGCCCGCGCCTGGGCGTCGCTCGAGGAGATCGATACAAAAATCCGCGACGCGCGGCTGGCGGCGCCGTTCGACGGCGTCATCGTCGCCAAGCTGGTCGAAGTCGGCGACACGGTGCAGCCGGGGCAGGCGCTCCTGCGCTTCGCCTATGTCGACTATCTGCGCATCCAGGCCGAAGTGCCGGTGCGCCTGGTCGCCTCGCTGGAGCGCGGCATGTTCGTGCCCGCGCGCCTCGATGTCGGCACCGGCATCATCGTCAATGCACGGGTCTCGCAGATCTATCCGATCGCCGACCAGTCGCGCCACACCGTCACCGTCAAGTTCGATCTGCCGCGCGGGGTTCCGGGCGGGCCGGGCATGTATGCGGAAATCCGCGTGCCGGATGCGGCGAGCCAGGCCAAGCAGGTGCCGACGGTGCCGCGGCGGGCGCTGGTGCAGCGCGGCAGCCTGCTCGGCGTCTACGTCATGCGCGACGGCGAGCCGACATTGCGCCTGGTCCGCGTCGGCAGCGCGACCGAGGGCGATCGGGTGACGATCATTTCGGGATTGAAGGGCGGCGAGCAGGTCGTGGTCGACCCGCCGCGTGATCTGGGCAATCGGGGGAAGTCTGCCGAGGAAGAGTGATCGGGACCGCTGCGGCGGCCGTCACCAAATGCCGGTCCGCACAGAAGGCCGGGGGAATACGGGTAGCGAATAAAGCGGCCGCACCGCGGCCGTACGGGGATGAAATGTCTGTGTAATGGACGATTATTCGACCAAAGAGCGCGACGATTCGCGGCATGAGGGAAACGGGCATCAGGAGGATGGTGGCCCGCCGGCGCCCGAATCGCTCGGCCTCGCCGGGTCGATCGCCAAGACCTTCATCCACTCGCCGATCGCACCGCTGCTGCTTATCGCCTGTCTCACCGCCGGCCTTCTCGGACTGATCTTCACGCCGCGGCAGGAAGACCCGCAGATCTCCGTGCCGATGGTCGACATCTTCGTCCAGTACGAAGGCGCGCCGGCCGCCCAGGTCGCCAGCCTCGCGATCGATCCGCTCGAGCGGATGATGAGCGAGATCCCCGGCGTCAAGCACGTCTACTCCGCCTCCCAGCGCGGCCAAGGCATGGTCACGGTCGAGTTCGATGTCGGCGAGGAGATGGAGTCCTCGCTGGTCAAGCTTTACGACAAGCTCGCCTCCAATCTCGACAAGATGCCGCCCGGCGTCTCCGAGCCGCTGGTCAAGCCCAAGGGTGTCGACGACGTCCCGGTAATCACGCTGACGCTGTGGTCGGAGGACCTCGACGACACCGCGCTCAGAATGGTGGCGCTGGAGGTCATGCAGCGCCTGAAAGAGGTGCCGAACACCAGCCAGTCCTTCATCGTCGGCGGCCGCTCCGAACAGATCCGCGTCGAAATCCTGCCCGAACGCCTGAAGGGCTTCAACATCGGCATCGCCCAGGTTGCCGACCAGATTTCGAACGCCAACATCCTGCGCGCGGTCGGCGATGTGGAGACCGGCGAGAGCAACGTCACCGTCTACACCGGCTCGTTCCTGAAGCACGCCGAAGACGTCGAGCGGCTGATCGTCGGCGTCCACCAGGATAGCCCGGTCTATGTGCGCGACGTCGCCCGCGTCATCGAGGGTCCGGGCGAGGCCACCGACATCGTCCAGTATTTCACCGGGCCCGCCGCCCCGGAAGGTGCGCCGCTGACCAATGGCGCGCCCGGCGTGACAATCGCGATTGCCAAGAAGACCGGCACCAACGGCGTCACGGTCGCCAACGCCATTCTGGAAAAGGTCGAGACGCTCAAGGGCCGGCTGATCCCGGACAACATCCACGTCTCGGTCACCCGAAATTACGGCGAGACCGCCGACCAGAAGGTCAGCGAACTGATCGGCGACATGTTGAAGGCGACGATGTTCGTCACCGTCCTGATCTTCGCCTTTCTCGGCCTGCGGCCGACCATCGTGGTCGCCACCGTGATCCCGGTGATCATCCTGATCACCATCTTCTCGGCCTGGATGATGGGCTTCACCATCGACCGCGTTTCGCTTTTTGCGCTGATCTTCTCGATCGGCATTCTGGTCGATGACGCGACCGTGGTGGTCGAGAATATCTACCGGCGTTGGCTCGCCGCCGGCGTCGTCGACACGCCGATCACCATCGACGCCGTCCGCGAGGTCGGCAACCCGACGGTGCTGGCGACGCTGACCATCATCGCCGCGCTGCTGCCGATGGGCTTCGTCTCCGGCATGATGGGCCCCTATATGGAGCCGATCCCGATACTCGGCTCGACCGCGATGATGTTCTCGCTGTTCGCCGCCTTCATCTTCACCCCGTGGCTGGCCATCCGGGTGCGCCCGAGCCTCGACACGCTGCGCCGCATGGAAGAGCGCGAGCACCGTACCGTGCAGCGGCTCGACGTCTTCTTCCGCCGCCTGCTCGGGCCCATCCTCGACAGCAAGCTCAATCAGCGCCTGTTCCGGATCGGCATTTGGACGGTGTTCATCCTGTGCTGCATGATGTTCTACACCACCCATGTCGCGGTGAAGATGCTGCCGCTCGACAACAAGCCCGAATTCAACGTCATCGTGAACATGCCCGACGGCACCGCGCTGCCGACGACCGCCAACGTCGTCCAGCAATTGGCGATCAAGGCCCGCACCGTCGACGAGGTGACCGCGGTTCAGACCTATGCCGGCACCGCCTCGCCGTTCAATTTCAACGGCCTCGTGCGCCATTACTATCTGCGCGGCCAGCCGTGGGAAGGCGACATCCAGGTCCAGCTTCTCGACAAGCATGACCGCGACCGTTCCAGCCATGAGATCGCGGTCGAGATGCGCGAGCTGCTGACGCCGCTGGCGCAGGAACTCGGCGCCAAGATCCAGGTCGTCGAAATGCCGCCGGGGCCGCCGGTGCTGCAGACCATGGTCGCCGAGATCTACGGTCCGGATGCGGAAACGCGCCGCCAGGTGGCGCGCGACATCACCGCCATGTTCGAGCAGGCCGAAACCGTCGTCGATGTCGACAACTATCTGATGGATCCGCACGAGACCTGGACCTTCGACGTCGCCAAGAAAAAGGCGCAGCTGCGCAACATCTCGCAAGAAGAGGTCGCCGACCAGCTCTCCATGGTGATGGGCGGCTACCGTCTCGGCGACGCCAAGCTCGGCCACGAACTCGAGCCGCGCTTCATCATCCTGCAGGCGCCGCTGTCGCTGCGCGGGCAGATGTCGCGCCTCAACGAACTGCCGATCCAGTCCGAAGACGGCAAGCTGCTGCCGCTCGGCGAGGTCGGCTCGTTCAAGCGGATCGAGCAGGACCAGACCATCTACCACAAGGATTTGCGCTCGATCGAATATGTCACCGGCGAGGTCGCCGGCCGTCTGGCGGCGCCGATCTACGGCATGATGGAGGTCTCCGACCTGCTCGCCGACTATGTCGCGCCCGACGGCGTCACCCTCGACGGGCCGCTCGCCGGCACGCTGATCGGCCCGCCGGCCGAGAATTTCAAGTCCGGCTTCGAGTGGACCGGCGAGTGGACGGTCACCTACGAGACCTTCCGCGACATGGGGCTGGCCTTCTGCGCGGCGCTGATCCTGATCTACATGCTGGTGGTCTGGGAGTTCGGCAATTTCCGCCTGCCCGGCATCATCATGGCGCCGATCCCGCTGACGCTGATCGGCATCATTCCGGGCCATTGGCTGATCGGTGCCGAATTCACCGCCACCTCGATGATCGGCTGGATCGCGCTCGCCGGCATCATCGTCCGCAACTCGATCCTGCTGGTCGACTTCTCCAAGCACGCCATCCATGACGGCATGGAGGCCCGCGAGGCCGTCATCCAGGCGGCGCGGACCCGGACGCGGCCGATCCTCATCACCCAGCTGACGATGATCGCCGGCTCCAGCATGATCATCACCGACCCGATCTTCCAGGGCATGGCGGTGTCGCTGCTGTTCGGCGCGGCGGTGTCGACGGCGCTGACGCTGGTGGTCATTCCGCTGGCCTGCGTCCGCGCCCAGTCGGCGCTCATTCACAGCGCCCAGATGTCGGATCTGGACACCCACGATCCGATCCATGTCGAGGTCGACGAACCGGTGCAGGCGGCGGTCGAAACCGCCCCGCAGTCGCGGGCGGGCATGGCCCTGACGATGGCGTTTTATGCGCTGCGCGCGCTGCCCTACTTCCTGTGGCTGATGCTCAAGAATTTCTGGGTGTGGGCAAAACCCACGCTCACCATGGGGTTCTATCTGCTGCGGGCGCTGCCGTATTTCCTTTTGCTGATGCTCAAGAATTTCTGGGTGTGGGCAAAACCCTATCTCACCATGGGATTCTATGCGCTCAGGGCGCTGCCCTATTTCCTCTGGCTGGCCGTTAAGGAGGCCGCCAAGAACATGCCGAAGCCGCCACCGCCGGCCGTGCCGCCGGCGGCGACGCCGGCCGCGCCCGCTGCACCGGCCGCAGCGGCGCCGGCAACGTCCGCCGCACCCGCAGCACCGACCGCACCCGCAGCACCTGCCGCCGCGCAACCGGCACCTGCAAGTGTTGTGGCTGCGGACCCGGCAGCACCTGCCGCCGCGGCACCGGCAACGCCCGCACCCGCCGCCGCGCAGCCGACACCGACGGCACCCGAAGCGGTCGCGCCGTCACCGGCTGCACCTGCGGCCCCGGCCCCGGCAGCGCCCGAACAGGCTGCACCACCACCTGAACCCGACGCTCCTGCGGCCGCGCCGGCCGCACCGGCGCCCGAACAGGTTGCAGCGGTTGAATCGGAGCCGGCCCCTGCGGCCGAGCCGGCGCAATCGGTTGCGCCGGTCGCGGAGCCGGCCGCCGAGGCGGCGCCGCCGCAGGACGAGAAAGCCGCCGCAAATGGCCGGCGGACGCGGCGCCAAACGTCCGCCGGCGCGTCGGCATCCGCCAAGAGCGCAAAGACGAAGAAATCCACCAAGGGCCAGGCCGCGGGCAAGACCCCGGCCAAGCCCGCAGCGAAACGCAAGCCGGGAGTCCGGTCGGATGCCGCCAAGCGGGCGGCCCGTCCGCGGCGAACGGGAGGAGGACGCCGTGGTCGATAGAGCAAAATGGACCGCCATATTGATGGCCGGAACCGCGGTCTTCCTGGTCGTGCCTTTCGTCGACGGTCCGGCGTCGCACGATGGCGGTGTGGCGATCGCCAAACCGGTCGCGGCCTTCGTCGATCTGCCGCGCCGGCTGGCGTCGCTGACACCTGCCGCGCACAGCATCGGCGGTTACCGCCCCGACTTCCCGAGCCACCCGACGGTCGCCGCCTATGACGATTTCCCGCCGATGGGCTTCGATCCCGAGGCCGCCGCGAAGGAAGGCGCCGATTCTTCCGGCGGCGCGGTGCCGGCCGAAACCGGTCCGGTCCGGGCCGAGCCCGGTGCCGGCCGGCCGGCCCCGGAAACCGGTACGGCGCCGCCGGCGTCCTCCGGCAACTGGCCCGGGCCGATCGGCACCCTGCCGCACGAACCGGCCGACCCGGCAACACAGCCGCCGCCGCAATGGACGCCGCCCTCCGGCTACACGGTGCGGCCGCCAAGCCCGCCGCAGGCGCCCGCCGCTTCGACGACACCGGCTGCGCCGCCGAGCTACGCGGCGCCGAGCCGCGCGGCGCCGAAGCAGCCGCCCCGCACCGCGACCGCGCCGCCGGCTGCGCCGCGGCCGGCCTATCAGCCGCCGGCCTATGGTGCGCCACCTTACGCGGCGCCCGGTTACCCGGTCCCGATGTACGGCCATCCGGCCTACGCGCCGCCGGGCTACGGCCCGCGCGGCTATGCCGGCCCGGCGCCGGCCGATCCGGCCTACCCTTATGGCGTGGCGGCGGGGTACCCTTACGGCGCCGCGCCGCCGAGCGGCTACGGCACGCCCTATCCCTATGGCGCCGCCGGGCATCCCTACGGTGCCGCCCCGCATCCCTATGGCGCGCCGATGGCGCCGAGCTACGCCCCGCCGCGCCAGCCGAATATGGCCGCGGCTTCTCCCTATTCGACCCAGCCGCCGGCCTCCGCCGGATGGAGCGCTTATCCCACGACCGCGGCGCAGCCGGGGGCCGATCCGCGCGCCCGTCCGCGTTCGATGCATCTGGACCCGCACGGCATGGTCGGCATGACCGGCGACACCGCCAGTTGGGGACCGGCCGGCAGCTATGGCGATTTCCCGCCGCAGCAGGGCGGGCCGACGGCAAGCACGGGCGTCACGAGCCGGCCCAGCGCCGGCTGGACCGACGCGCCGCGCACGCTGCAGGACCTGCCGTCGGACGGCCCGGCGCCGATGGCGGGACCGCCCGGATCCTACCCGCCGCTCGGCGGCTTCGCCTGGGAGCGGAAGACCAGCGCCACCGACGATGCGACGCCGGCGCGTAATCCTTATGCAGCCCCGGGGGCGCGGCAATGACCGGATCGACGTCGATGATGCGATGGATCGCGCTTTCCGCCGTAAGCGGCCTTGCCGTTGTGGCCGCGACCGCCGGCGCCGGCGCCCAGTTCGGCGATGGCTGGACCGGTCAGCACTGGCCGTCAGCGCCGCAGCAACCGGCTCGTGACGGTAACGTCTTCTCGCCGCCGCAGGCGCCCAACACCGGCGTGCCGTACGGCTATGCGCCGCCGCCGCAAGGCGGCAGCACCTGGTCGACACCGCCGCCGGCGACCCAGCCCTATCCCGGCGATTCGGCCGGACGATACGGCTATGGCACCGCCCCGCATGGCGGTTATGCCGCGGGCCCGCAGCCGACCGCGCCGGACGTCACCGGTTCGACGTTTGCCGATCCGTCCGGATCGCTGGCGCCGAGCCACGGATCGCTGGCGCTGCCGCAGACGGCGCCGGCCTACAGCTACGGCACCGCGCCGGCCACCCAGCCGCCGGCCTACAGCTACGGCGCTGCGCCGGCCACCCAGCCGCCGGCCTATTCCTACGGCGCACCCGCCGCTCCGGCGCCTGCTGAGGGAAATCCCTATGCGGCACCGGGCTATCCGGCAACGGGTCAGGTCTATCAGGGCGCACCGACGGGGTATCCGGGCGGTTCCCAGGCCTATCAGGGCGCACCGACCGGCTATCCGGGCGGCCCCCAGGCCTATCAGGGCGCACCGACGGGGTATCCGGGCGGTTCCCAGGCCTATCAGAGTGCACCGATGGGATATGCGGCCGAGCCGCCCACCTATCCGGGCGCGGCGCCGGCCTATCCCGACTACCCGCCGCCGGACGGCGGCATGCCCGGCGCGCGGCAGCCGAGCCAGGGCGCGGCGCCTTACGGTTATGGCCGGCCGCCGGCCCCCGGCTACGGCCCCTATTACGGTGCCAGCCCCTATTGGGGCGCTGCGCCCTATTACGGCCACGGCTACGGGCTCGCTCCGGGCTACGGCCTCGGACCTTATTCGACACTCGGTCTCGGCGACTATGCCGGCTACGGCCTGTGGCCGAATTCCGGCTTCTGGCCGGGCACTTTGGGCGCGGTTCCGGGCTACGGCCTCGGGCCGGGCAGCGGATTACTGGGATTGGGCAATTATGGCCTGTACTGAGTTGACATGGCTCGAGATCGGCCTCGCCCGATTGGTCGCGAAAGACGTTCCCCGTTTCGTGGCTGAAAGACTCCCGTTCGGGGAACTTGGAAAGGAAGTAAATCGATGAAGAAACTTCTTGGTGCTACTGCGATCGCCGCCGTCCTGGGGATGGGTGCGGCCGCCGTTTCTTCCACCGATGCGCACGCTTGGTGGGGCTGGGGTCCGGGGTCCGGGACCGGCTTTGGCGACATGAACCTGAGCTTCTCCGGCCACGGTCGCGGCTACGGCTATCCGGGCTACGGCTATGGCGGTCCTTGGGGCGGCTATGGCGGTCCTTGGGGCGGCTATCCGGGCTATGGCTATGGCGGCTATCCGGGCTATGGCTGGGGCGGATACCCGGGCTATGGCTGGGGCGGATACCCGGGCTATGGTGGCTATGGCTATGCGCCGCCGCCGCCGGCTGCTGCGCCTGCAGCTCCGGCTCAGTCCGACCAGTAGTCACTCACCGGCCGCCGCGGTCCAAAAAACCGGGCCGCGGCGACCACGAGATTTCCGGTTGGCGATGTTGCCGCATCGTTAAACCGGGATCGGCAAAGTCGGGCCGAACTTGCAGTTGCAAGGGCCCGGTCCGGCTTGCCGCACTGCCCCGGACCGCATGACTTGTGCGGCCGAGGCCTTGAAGACGGGCGTTCGGATACCGGCCAGCGAATGGCAATCGGAATCCGTAGGCTCAACGGTCTCCGGGTCAGTACCCTCCGCCCGGAGAACGGATACCGCGGAGGGGGCAACTTAGCAAGGAGCACGTCGATGAAAAAGCTTCTGAACGCGACGGCGCTGGCAGCCGTTCTCGGGCTTGCTGCAGCGACCGTTCCGACCAGCGATGCCAAAGCCTGGTGGGGTTGGGGTCCCTGGGGAAATGGTTCTGGATTTGGTGACTTCAACATGAATTTCTCGGGCCGCGGCCACGGCTACGGCTATCCCGGCTACGGCTATGGCGGTCCCTGGGGCGGCTATCCGGGCTATGGCTGGGGCGGCTATCCGGGCCATGGCTGGGGCGGTTATCCGGGCTATGGCTGGGGTGGATACCCGGGCTATGGGTGGGGCGGCTATCCGGGCTATGGCTGGGGCGGCTATCCGGGCTACGGCTATGCGCCGCCTGCGGCACCGGCCGCGCCGGCTGCGGCTGCCGAATCCGGCAACTGAACCGGTGCCGCTTGATGGCGGCACCAACCGATGGGCGACGGCTGGACGATCCAGCCGTTGCTCCAACCAGATTCGGCGCGGGACGCGAGTTTCGGTAACCTGCGGTCTTCGGCTCGTAAGCGCCGACGCGGAGCCCCTTCCACGCTGATGGCGACCAAGGAGAAAGGCAATGAGACTACCTGGATTCGTCGCCGGCCTGCTCACCCTGATCGCGAGCCCGTTCTGGCTCGGCGTCGCGGTGGCGGAACCGGTCGAATTTGTCGCGCGGGCCGTGCTGACCATGCCTGAGAAAGGTGCGCAGACCGGCACGATCTATGTGGCCAAGCAGGGGACCCGGTTCGAATTCCTCGTCGACGGGCGCCCCGTGGTCGAGATCCGGCTGCCGGGCGAGGGCATCGCCCGCATGGTGTTTCCCGAAAGCCGGACCTATTTCGAGATGAAGGCGCCGGAAGGCGCAGGCCCGGCCGCAACGCAGACCGATGTGCCGTGCGCGCCCTCCGAAAAGCTGGCTTGCGAGAAGGTCGGCGAGGAAATGCTCGGTCCGATCAAGGTCGAACGCTGGGAGGTGACGCCGGAAGGCGGCCCGACGGCCGTTCGTATCTGGTGGGATGTGGATCGCAAACTGCCGGTCCGTCAGGAATTTGCTGACGGCCGTGTCATGCAGGCGACCATGAAGAACATGGAAACCCACAATATGCGGCAGGTCGAGCGCTGGGAAATCACCTTCCGCACGCCCGACAACCGGGTCGAGATCGGCACGGTTCTCTACGATCCCGAGTTCAAGCTGAGCGTCTATGAAAGCTATCCGGGCGGGGTGATGCGCGAATTGCACGACATCCGCATTCAGACCCCCGATCCGCAGCTTTTCGAGGTTCCGGCCGGCTATCGGCGCATCGAGCCGCCGCAGCCGCAGCAGGGCATGACGGGTCAGCCGCCGCAGCCGCAGCCGGGCGCCGCCCCGCCGCAGGGCTATCCCCGTCAGGGCTATCCCCAGCAGGGCTACCCGCAGCAGGGCTATCCGCAGCAGGGCTACCCGCAGCAGGGCTACCCGCAGCAGGGCTATCCCCGTCAGGGTTACCCGCAACAGGGTTATCCGCAGCAGGGTTATCCGCAGCAGGGCTATCCCCAACAGGGTTACCCCCAGCAGGGCTATCCCCGTCAGGGTTATCCGCAGCAGGGCTACCCGCAGCAGCGCCAGCCTTACGGCTATGGCGGGCAGCAGGGCGGCTACCGGCCGGGGCATCCGCAGCCGGCGCCCTATGGCTACCCGCCCGCCCCGCAGGGCATGGGCGGCATGTCCGGAATGGGCGGCATGCAGGGCATGGACGGCATGAGCGGCATGTCCGGAATGGACGGCATGTCGGGAATGTCGGGTATGGATTCCATGCAGGGCATGGACGGCCAGACCCAGTGACCGGAATTCGCGCGGGGCGGCCGCCGGAGAGCCGGCGCGGCCGCCCGGTGCGGAACCGGATCGAGAAGGGCGGCCGCTGTCCTGACGGTCGCTCCGGGCCGGGATCGCCATCCTGAAAGGGTCGCGATACAGTTTCGGTTGAGGCAAACAGGACGCGGAGCGTCGTCGGCGGTCTTCGGCGAACGCCGATCGGACTGCGCGAGGGGAGAGCACCGATGTTACGTTTTATATGGAATTTGCTGGCCGTGATCGGCCTTGCCATCGTCGTCGGCGTGATCGCCACGGCGCCGACGCTCTACACCTGGGTATCGCAGGCGCGGATGCTCGATTCCCGCGCCTTCGGCACCTACAAGATCATGGCGACGAAGCTGCTGGAGACCGGCAGCATCGCCGAGGCCACGGTCTGGAAGGTGCCGGTCGACGAGGGTCTGACCTTCGAGGAGGTCGACGAGAGCATCAAATCGATTGCGATTGAGCAGAACATCAAGGATGTCGGACAATTGCCGCTCTCGACCCAGGTCGAGGCGATGCTCGGCGAGACCTGGCGCAAGGTCAAAATCTATCTCTACTGCAATCCGCTGACCGCGGCCAAGATGATGGATTTCGACGACGCCTACGCCGCCTACATGCCGTGCCGGGTGACGCTCGTGGAGGACAAGACCGGGCGCTTGTGGATCTACAGCCTCGACATGGACATGATGCTCTTTGGCGGCCGTCCGCTTCCGCCCGAACTGATGGAAGAGGCGACCCGGGTCAAGGACGCCATCCTCGCCGTGCTCGAACGCGGCGCCAAGGGCGAATTCTGAACAAGCTGGCGGCGCCCGAAGGCCGATCGCGCCGGTGCGCGGCTGCGCTCCCCCGCCTGCGCCCGGCCGTGGCCGTTTCGGTGCCGACCGGCGCCGTTGAAACCGTCGGAAACTTCTCGAATAGGCCCGCTTGCCGGCGGCTGCGCCCGGCGCTATAAAGCGGCCTCTGACAAGGCGGAGTGTAGCGCAGCCTGGTAGCGCACCTCGTTCGGGACGAGGGGGTCGCAGGTTCAAATCCTGCCACTCCGACCACCCTTCGCCTTCGGCTTCGGGTGGCTTACGCCATTTTG
>JANQEG010000094.1 GCA_028278505.1 Rhodobiaceae bacterium | reverse complement strand
CACCTGCGCGGGGACAGGCTTTTCGCGGGAAAGGTGGGCAAAGGCAAGGTCGCGCTAACCGGCCATCGCATCAATTCGGCGACGTTCGAACAGGGATATGTCCTGAAATTCGACGCGTTCGGGCGATCGATCGATGTCGTGCCGGTATGCGGCTTTTGAGATGTGTGAATCCCTAGCGCTTCCGCGGGGACGGTGTGACTTGGGCCCTCAGAGATGACCAATCTCCACCTTCCCCGCGAAAGCGGGGAACCATTGGCGCTGCCGAGGCAATCCGGACAATCGTGGGACACGCCCAGGCATGACCGGAGGATGGCCGTCCTTCGACGCCGCCCCGCCGGCCGTTAAGCAGACCGCAAGGCGACGCCGTTAGGCTCGTGCCATGTCGATCACATCCGACCCCGCAGACCCACCGGCCGCCGCCGACAAGGACCGGCGCCACGTGACGACCCGCAGACGCTTGCCGCCGGGCACGATGCGCCGCGCCGCGGCCTTCGCGCTCGTCTATGCCGCGGCGCTCGCCATCGCCGTCGCGGTCGACATTCTCCTCCTCGGCCACGCCTTCGGCGGCCGGGTGATCGGCGTCATTGCGCTCTATGCCGCCGCCGCCCTATGCGCCGGGTTTCTCGCCTGGCCGATCGCGGAATTCATCGCCGGGCCGCAGCGGCCGGCGACCGCCCGATTTGCGGCGATGGTGGTGTGCCTCGCGCTTCTGACCTCGGGCCTCTCCGCCCTCCTCTACTTCCTCGACCACCGGGTCTATTTCGCCGCCTTCCACGCCGACGCCTTCACCCTGAAATGGGCCTATCAGGTGCTTTTTACCGGCGCCGCGGCGGCGTTCCAGTTCGCCGTTTCGGGCTTGCGCCTGCTGACGCCCTTCGGCCTCGTCGTGCTGATCGCCGCCGGCATCGCCTTCGCCCGGTCCGGTCGTCACAGATAGCCCCGGCTCGATTGAGATCGGCGCCGGCCTCTGCTATGCCGGGCCTCCAATCTTGTCGAGGACACATAGATGATCCCCCGCTACAGCCGCGGCGAGATGGCCGCCATCTGGTCGCCGGAGACGAAATTCCGGATCTGGTTCGAAATCGAGGCGCACGCCGCAGACGCCATGGCCGATCTCGGCATCGTGCCGAAGGAGGCGGCGAAGACAATCTGGGAAAAGGGCAAGGCGGCGACCTTCAACGTCGCGCGCATCGACGAGATCGAACGCGAAGTCAAACACGACGTCATCGCCTTCCTCACCCATCTGGCCGAGATCGTCGGCCCCGACGCCCGTTTCGTGCATCAGGGCATGACCTCGTCGGACGTGCTCGACACCTGCCTCAACGTCCAGCTCGTCCGCGCCGCCGACATCCTGCTGGACGACCTCGACGCGCTGCTGGCCGCCGTAAAACGCCGGGCGTTCGAGCATAATGACACGGTCTGCATGGGCCGTTCCCACGGCATCCATGCCGAGCCGACGACGTTCGGGCTGAAGCTCGCCCAGGCCTATGCCGAGTTCGACCGCAACCGCGCCCGTCTCCTCGACGCCCGCCGCGAGGTCGCGACCTGCGCGATCTCCGGCGCGGTCGGCACCTTTGCCAATGTCGACCCGGCCGTCGAGGCTCATGTCGCGAAAAAACTCGGCCTTCAACCGGAGCCGGTCTCGACCCAGGTGATCCCGCGCGACCGCCACGCCATCTATTTCGCCACCCTGGCGGTCATCGCCTCCTCGATCGAGCGGCTGTCGATCGAAATCCGCCATCTCCAGCGCACCGAAGTGCGCGAAGCGGAGGAGTATTTCTCGCCGGGCCAGAAGGGCTCGAGCGCAATGCCCCACAAACGCAACCCGATCCTGACCGAGAACCTCGCCGGCCTCGCCCGCATGGTGCGCGCCTATGCGCTGCCGGCGATGGAGAACGTGGCGCTCTGGCACGAGCGCGATATCTCGCATTCCTCGGTGGAGCGGATGATCGGCCCCGACGCCACCGTCACCCTCGATTTCGCGCTGCATCGCCTGACCGGCGTCGTCGACAAGCTCGTCGTCTATCCCGAACGCATGCAGGCCATCCTCGACAGCCTCGGCGGCCTCGTCCATTCACAGCGCGTGCTCCTGGCGCTGACCCAGGCCGGCGTCTCGCGCGAGGACGCCTATAGGCTGGTCCAGGTCAATGCCATGAAGGTCTGGGAAGAGAGCAAGGACTTCCTCGCCGAACTGAAGGCCGACCCCGAGGTCACCGCACATGTTTCCGCAGCCGAGTTGGAGGCGCTTTTCGACCTCGGCTATCACGTAAAGCACGTCGACACGATCTTCGCGCGGGTATTCGGCGACGGCTGATCACATTGCCGTCAAAGCAAAACGGCGCCCGATCGGGCGCCGTCCCTCGTGTCGGTCCGATAAGTGCGGTGCGCTCACGCCTTGCGCTGATTGCCCACCATCTTGGCGACGATAACGGTGCCGATGATGCCGACGACGAAACCGACACCGGCGATGATCGGCATGGTCTTGAGGTCGACCATATCGACCGTCAACGCCGCGATGACGAAGAAACCGGCCACCGTCACCGCAACGATCGGCAGCATCAACCAGAACAATCTTGCCATGTTCTCCTCCAGACCGGATTGAGCCGAACAAGGCAGATCGGATCGCCTGTCTGCCCGACCCGGATGATCTGCCCCAAATTACATTCGGACCTTCTCATAAACGGGTCAAGCCGCGCAAGCGTCGCAGCCGCGCTCACGGCGCAGCCCGCATCTCTTTGAGCCAGGCCCCGGCGCCGCGTGCCAGCATCTGGCCGTCGGTGCTCAGCGCGACGAGCCGGAAGCCGTGGCCGAGCGCCCGCTGTCCGAATTCCGGCGAGACGACGAATATCCCGGCCAGCTTGCCGTGCGCCGCCGCCCGCTCGGCAACCGTCCGGATCGCCCGGTCGACCGGTTCGCCCGCCGGATCGAGTGCTGCGCCCGCCGACAGCGTGATCGACAGATCGCCCGGCCCGACGAAGACGCCGTCAAGACCCTCGACCGCCAGGATATCGTCGACGGCCTCGAGCGCCGCCACGGTTTCGATCATCGCCAGCGCCAGGGTCGTCCGGTTGGCGTTTGCGACATAGGCCGGCCCGTCGAACCCGGCATCGAACATCGCCCGCCGCGGGCCCCAGCTTCGCGCTCCGAGCGGCGGGAATTTGGTCGCGGCAACGAGCGCCCGCGCCTCTTCGGGAGAATTGATCATCGGCGCGATGATGATCCGCGCGCCGGCATCGAGCAGCCGGCTCGCCGTGCCCCATTCCGCCAGCGGTATCCGCGCCGCGGCCGCAGCCCCGGCCAGCGCCACGGCGTCGATCGCCGCCATCGACGAGGCGATGTCATGGGCGCCGTGCTGCAAATCGAGCGTGACGAGATCGAAACCGGCCCGGGCGAGCGCTTCGGCAATTGCGGGATCGCGGAACGTGCTCCAGGCCGAAAGCACCGCCTCGCCGGCGTCAAGGCGCGCGACGGCGTCATCCGACGCGGCGGTCCCGGTCACCCCGGTCACGGGCGATCAGGGTTCCGACTGGATCTGGTCGACCGCAACGGTCATCAGATCGTCCATGGTCCGCTCGATCTGATGATCCGACTGGTCGACGCCGGCGGCGTCGAAATCGGCCCTGATCTTGCGGAACACATCGTCATGACCCGGTTCTTCGAAATCCGCCCGCACCACTTCCTTGGCGTATTCGTCGGCCTTCGAGCCGGCATAACCGAGCTTTTCGGCCGCCCACAGACCCAAGAGCTTGTTGCGCCGTGCCGTCGCCCTGAACCGCAATTCCTCGTCGTGCGCGAATTTCTTTTCGTAGGTCTCTTCGCGATCCTTGAAGGACGACATTGTAAACCTCCTGAAGATTGTCCCGTTGGGCCATGCTATCGCACGGCGCGATTGCCCGCGCCAGCCGGAATTTCACCCTGTCATGCGCTTCGCCGGCCGTTCCTTCTGACCGTTCCTCCCGGTCTCTTAAATATGGTGATGGCAACCCGCCACGCCATCCCGTCGCCGCCGGATTTTTCGCCGGATCGCGGCTCCGTTCGGCAATGATTGTACTCAAAGGTCTGATCGAGTAGTTTCTGCGCCGCGCGCCGACAGCCTCCGCGAATCGGCCGGGCGTCGCGCCGGCCCGCTGCTGCGGCTAAATCCGACAAAGAGAAACGGGCCGACATGGATTTTCTCGAACCACGGTATATCCCCATGAACCGTCGCCGCCGCATCTATGAAGGCAAAGCCAAGATTCTCTACGAAGGGACCGAGCCCGGCACGCTGGTCCAGCATTTCAAGGACGACGCCACCGCCTTCAACAAGAAGAAGCACCAGATCGTCGATGGCAAGGGCGTGCTCAACAACCGGATTTCGGAGCACATTTTCAGCCATCTGAACAATATGGGCATCCCGACCCATTTTATCCGCCGGCTGAACATGCGCGAGCAGTTGATCCGCGAGGTCGAGATCATTCCGCTCGAAGTCGTGGTGCGCAACGTCGCCGCCGGTTCGCTGTCGCAGCGGCTCGGCATCGAGGAAGGCACCATGCTGCCGCGCTCGATCATCGAGTTCTACTATAAGAGCGACGAGCTTGGCGATCCGATGGTCTCCGAGGAACACATCACCGCCTTCGGTTGGGCCAGCCCGCAGGAGATCGATGACGTCATGGCGCTCGCCATCCGCGTCAACGATTTCCTCTCCGGCCTGTTTCTCGGCGTCGGCATCCGCCTCGTCGATTTCAAGATCGAATGCGGCCGCCTTTGGGAAGGCGACATGATGCGCATCGTCGTCGCCGACGAGATCAGCCCGGATTCGTGCCGGCTGTGGGACATCAACAGCGCCGAGAAGCTCGACAAGGACCGCTTCCGCCGCGAAATGGGCGGCCTCGTCGAGGCCTACCAGGAAGTCGCGCGCCGGCTCGGCATCCTGATGGAAAACGAACCGCCGGCGAGCGGCGGACCGCGGCTGGTGCAATAGCGGCGCAGCGGCGGCAAAACCGGGGGAAGAGCGGATGAAGGCGCGCGTCACCATCACTCTTAAGACCGGCGTGCTCGATCCCCAGGGCAAGGCGATCGAGGGGGCGTTGGCCGCGCTCGGCTTCACCGGCGTCGACGCGGTGCGCCAGGGCAAGATCATCGACATCGAGCTCGGCGAACCCGATGCGGAACGGGCGCGCGCCAGCCTGACCGAAATGTGCGACAAGCTGCTCGCCAACACGGTCATCGAGGACTACGCCATCGAACTCGTGTAACGGGACGGCCATTCGATGCCGGACCCGCAAATGAACCATCGCGATGAGGCCGCCAAGGCGCTGCGCTTCATGATCGTCAAGGCGGCGATCGTCATCGGCATTCCGGTCGTCGCCGCGATGATTGCGGTCATCGTCATGCTGTGAGGAAATGACATGAAATCGGCCGTCCTGATCTTCCCCGGCATCAACCGCGACCGCGACATGCTGCGCGCCCTGGAGTCGGTCACCGGCACGCCGGCGCGGCCGGTCTGGCACACCGAGGCCGAGATCCCGCCGGCCGATCTGATCGTCGTCCCCGGCGGTTTTTCCTATGGCGACTATCTGCGCTGCGGGGCGATCGCGGCGCGCTCGCCGGTGATGGCCGACCTCGTCAGAAAGGCCAACGCCGGCGTGCTCGTGCTCGGCATCTGCAACGGCTTTCAGATCCTGACCGAGACCGGGCTGCTGCCCGGGGCGCTGATGCGCAACGCCCATCTTCACTTCGTCTGCCGCGAGGTTTTTCTGAAAGTCGAGAACGCGTCGACGCCGTTCTCCCGCGCCTATCGACAAGGCCAGGTGATCCGCTGTCCGGTCGCCCATCACGACGGCAATTATTTCGCCGATACGCCGACGCTCGACCGGCTGGAGGGCGAGAACCAGGTGGTCTATCGCTATTCAGAGGCCGACGGCGCGGTCACCGACGAGGCCAACCCGAACGGCTCGCTGAACAACATCGCCGGCATCATCAATGCGGCCGGCAACGTGCTCGGCATGATGCCGCACCCGGAAAACCTAATCGAGCCGCTGCAGGGCGGAAGCGACGGCCGCGGCATTTTCGAGAGCCTCGTTGAGGCGGTGGCTGCGTAACGCGTACTTAGAGCGTCGGGCGGCAAGGTTGACCCATTCTGACGGAGCAGATTTGTGACAAGGTCAAGCAAAGACGCGAAGGGCGGGCTGGTGGCCCGGTCGAGC
>JANQEG010000004.1 GCA_028278505.1 Rhodobiaceae bacterium | reverse complement strand
AACGCAATGATCAAAACAAACACACCATTCAATGCCGAATAAACACAGTTGCCAGGCTGAGCAAGCCGCCCTGGATTGCTTCCCCCGGCTTCCGCCGGGGTCGCAATGACGAGCAACGGGGCGCTTTGCGCGTGGCGCGTCGTCGAGAGTCAGCATTAAGTGCTGCTGGTATAACCCGGCTCTTGCGCGCCGACCTCTTCCCAAAGGGATTCTCCCGCGAAAGCGGGACTTCGATAAGGCCTGACGGCAAACCCGGCCATTTGCCGAGCCGCCCCAATGGACGCCCGCCTTCGCGGGCGTGACGGAGCAAAAAGAGGTGACGGAGGATAGTGGCGAGCCGACGTTCGAGGATCTGGACTATCAGCGTATCCCCTACATGCTCGTCATTCCCGCGAAGGCGGGAATCCAATAGGGCCTTTCCGCAATGAAGCTGCCTGCCGCCACCGCCCCAATGCCCCCGGTTTCGCAGAGGAATCCAAAAGGAAGGGGGAGGTTTTTCAATGCATTACGGATTGTGTCCTCTCTCCCCGGCAGGGTGAGGGGCTGAGATCGCCGTCTTGATCCGCACGTCCGGCATGGTGATGACAATTGTGTCGTGGTGTGAGCACTGCTTGCGGCGCCGCGCGCCATCATGCATAGTGCGCGGCGTTCCGAGGGGCGCTCGAAGCGAGCTGAGACGGCAAGGCCGAACCCTTCGAACCTGATCCGGGTCATGCCGGCGAAGGGACGGGACTTTCCTTTCCGAACATCGTCACCCGATCAGCCAACAAAGACCCGAATTTTGAAGGGGTTACGATGGTTTATGCGGCATCGACGATGCGGGCGCTCGGCATCGCCGCCGTGCTGATCGGCGCCTGGCAGGCGCTGGTCTCGCTGGCGCAACTGCCGGCCTATTTCGTGCCTGGCCCGCTCGATGTCGCGGTGACCCTCGCCGACAAGGCCGGCTTCCTTGCCGGCCACGCCGCCACGACCGCCGGCGAAATCGTCGTCGGCCTCATCGTCGGCATTGCCGCGGGCATGGCGACGGCGCTGGCCATGAGCGCCTTCCTGCCGGTGCGCCGGCTGCTTTTTCCGCTGGTGGTGATGAGCCAGGCGCTGCCGGTGTTCGCGATCGCGCCGCTCTTGGTGCTGTGGCTCGGCTATGGCCTTGCCTCCAAGATCGCCATGGCGGCGATCATCATCTATTTCCCGGTCGCCTCGGCGTTCTATGACGGCCTCCGGCGCACGCCGCCCCATCTTATAGACCTTGCCCGCATCTTTCAGGCGACGCCGCTGCAGGAACTGTTTCGGGTCCGCTTTCCCGCCGCGCTGCCGGCGCTCGGTTCGGGTATTCGGGTCGCCGCCGCCGTGGCGCCGATCGGCGCCGTCGTCGGCGAATGGGTCGGCTCGGCTGCGGGCCTCGGCTTCGTCATGCTGCACGCCAATGCGCGCATGCAGACAGACTTGGTCTTTGCCGCACTCATCGTGCTGGCGCTGATGGCGCTGGCCTTGCGCTTCGTCGCCGACCGCGCCGTCAAGGCGCTGATCCCCTGGGCCGAACATGCGGCCTGAGCTCCCGTCTTCCAACATCTGAAGGATTGCTGCCCATGACCCTGCTCCGCGGATGGCTTGCCGCCGGCCTGCTCGTGATCGCCACGCCGGCCAGTGCCGCCGATCGCCTGACTGTGCTGCTCGACTGGTTCGTCAATCCCGATCACGCGCCGCTGATCCTCGCCGCCGAGAACGGGTATTTCGCCGAAGCGGGGCTTGAGGTCGAACTGGTGCCGCCGGCCGATCCGAGCGCGCCGCCGCGCCTCGTTGCCGCCGGGCAGGCCGACATCGCCGTCACCTATCAGCCGAATCTGCACCTGCAGATCGCCGAAGGCCTGCCGCTTGTGCGCATCGCCACCCTGGTCGAGACGCCGCTCAATTCGCTCGTCGTTCTCGATAACGGGCCGGTCAAGTCGATCGGCGACCTCAAGGGCAAGACGGTTGGTTTCTCGGTCGGCGGCTTCGAGGATGCCCTGCTCGGGCGCATGCTGGAGGAGGCGTCGCTGACGCTTGACGACGTCACCCTCGTCAACGTCAATTTCAGCCTGTCGCCGTCGCTGATCAGCGGCAAGGTCGATGCGGTGATCGGCGCGTTCCGCAATTTCGAGCTCAACCAGATGGATATCGTCGAGGCGCCGGGCCGGGCCTTCTTTCCGGAGGAGCACGGCGTGCCCGTCTATGACGAACTGATCCTGGTCGCCCGCCGCGATGCGCTCGACGACGACCGGCTGGCGCGCTTTGTCGATGCGGTCGAACGGGCGGTGATTACGCTCACCAATCATCCCGAGGCGAGCTGGGCCGCCTTCATCGCCGCCCATCCCGATCTCGACGACGAGCTCAACCGCCGCGCCTGGGGCGATACGCTGCCGCGCTTCGCCAAGCGCCCGGCGGCGCTCGACCGGATGCGCTATCGGCGGTTTTCCGCATTCCTCAAGGATCGCGGCCTCATCGACAAGACCGTGCCGGTCGCCGACTATGCGGTCGAGCTCGACCGGTGACGAAGGCCGCCGGCCGAGGTTGACAGGGAGCGGCCGCTGCGCCTAATGTCCGCCCGCGAATTCGACGAGCGCGCCCGGCCGGCGCGCTCGTGTCATTAGGATCGTTTCTCGGAAGTCGCGCCATGAAGGTCAAGAACTCGCTCAAATCCCTGCGCAGCCGCGACCGCAACAACCGCCTGGTTCGGCGCAAGGGCCGGATCTACGTCATCAACAAGACGAATCCGCGGTATAAGGCGCGCCAGGGCTGACGCCCGACGGGACGTCGCATTTCGTTGTTTTTGACGAAACGGCGCGACGCGCCTAATTTTCTTCTCATGATGAAGATCACGCGATCGGGGCTGATCGGCGCCGTGCTCGCGGTCGTGGTCGCCGGCGCGGCGGCGGCGGAGATGCGGCGCGATCTGACGGCGGATGCCGGCGGCGAACTCGATTCCCTGTTCGAGGCGCTGGCCGCGGCGCCCAATGTGACGGTCGCCATTCATATCGAGGCCAAGATCCGCAAACGCTGGATCGCCGCCGGCGGGCCGACGCTGGCGCTGATCACCTCGCGGGCGCTCGACGCCATCCTGAAAAAGGACTACGACCACGCGCTCGATCTGATCGAGACGGCGATCGCGCTCGATCCCGATTACGCCGAAGCCTGGAACCAGCGCGCGACGATCCACTATCTCCGCGACAATTACGGCCAGGCGCTCGTCGACCTGGAGCGGACGCTGGCGCTGGAGCCGCGCCATTTCGGCGCACTCGCCGATCTCGGTCAGGTGTTTCGCGATCTCGGCGACAAGCCGCGGGCGCTCGCCGCGTTCCGGGCGGCGCTGAAGCTCAATCCGAACATGAAGAAGGTCCGCGAAGCGGCCGACAAGCTGGCGCCGGAAGTGGACGGCAGAGAGCTCTGAGCCTTAAGTTTTCCAGTTGGTCCGTTTACCCTAGGTAGCGTGTCATTGCCGGGCGTGTCCCACTGCTGTCCGGCTCAAACGGTTTTTGCGGTTTAAATGACCTTTTTCCGTCGTCATTGCCCGCTTTATGCGGGCAATCTAATGGCCCATCGGTATACAGAAGCGCTTGAATTCCTTCACGAACGCGTTGGCAAGTCGAAGGGCCAATGGACCACCCGGATAAACCGGGTGGTGACGAAGGAGGGCTTGGGTGATGACGCCGAGAAGAGCTGCAAATCGGAGCGCGAGAACCTGCACCGGACAATAACGACATGAAGCGGCCGGCGACGCCGGTGGGTGCCGTCTACTGCGCCAATCCGGCCTCGGTCGGCTCGGTCAGCTGCACCGTCCAGCTCGACTGCTCGCCGGTGTCGATTTCGAAGAAGCCGGTCTTCTCCAGGCCGCGGGCGACGCAGTCCCTGATGCCGCGAATGGTGAACTGCTTGTCCTGGGTGCACATGAAGGCCGGTCCGCCCCATTCGCCGCCATTGTCCACATCGATCGCGTAGATGTAGTAGAAGCGCGAAATCAGCGTCCCCTCCAGCAGCTTCTGGCAGGAATCGCCGTCGAGGTTCCACCAGCCCTCGGTCGCCCAGCCATTGTGGTCCTTGTAGCCGACGGCAACGCTGACCCGGCTCTCGGTCTTGTTGCACAGGCGCAGATCGGCCGCCGCCGGTGTCGCGGCAGCAAGCAGCGTTGCAAGCACGCACAGGCTTTTGCGGATGTGCCTAGGACTCGAGCCGATGGCGCGGAACAGGATCATCTCAACTCCGGTCGGGGCAGGGGGTCATGGTTTGCGCGTCCGCCGCAGGCTCTATGACGCGGGAACGACGCCCGTGTCAACGAGTATGGCCCTGAAATCGTTCACCTTGGCCGGTATCGGCCCGGTGACCGGCAGATCGCCGGGCGCGTCGAAATGGCTTCAGGAAATCGCGGTGCGGATCGGTCATCGGGCGGATAGGTCCTGCGGGTTTTTCGCGGGCGGCGGCTCCGGCCGCGGCCGGGCGACATAGATGCCGATAAGGATTGCGGCGCCGCCGACATATTGGTGCAGGCCGACGGCCTCGCCGAGCAGCAGCCGGCCGAACAGGGCGGCGACCAGCGCTTCGACGAAGATCACAAGCGACGAGAAAGCGGCAGGAAGATGACCGAGCGCATAGGCGAGCAGCCCCTGGCCGCCGACATGAGCGAGCAGGGCGAGCGCGGCGAGCGCCGCATAGCCGGAAAGAGTTTCGGGCAGCAGCCGGTCTTCGAAGGTTACGGCAACGACGAAGAGTGCTGCCGCCGTGACCGCCGTCGACCACGCCATGATCCGCGCCGCCGACGCGGTCCGCCGGGCGAAGCGCACGGCGAGGAAATAGGCGCCGAAGAACAGCGATGTCGCGACCCCGTAGAAATCGCCGGCGAGCCGTTCCGGCGTCAGCGAGTAGCTGGCGCCGAGCAGGATGGCGCCGCCGGCAAGGCAGAGCGCCAGCCCGCCGACGGTCAGCGACGTGACCCGCTCGCCGATCAGGAGGCCGGAGCCGAGCACCACCCAGACCGGCGCCATCGTCGCCAGCAGCGTCGCATTGGCGATCGTCGTGTTGAGGATGCTCAGATGCCAGAAGAAGAGATCGCCGGCAAAGAGCAGCCCGGCGAGGATGACCGCCCGGCCGGGCGCGCGCATCAGCGGCGTGCCGCCACCGCGCTCGGCCCAGGCGGCCCACAGAAACAGCACCGGCACGGCCAGACCGACGCGCCAGAAGGCGCTTGCGAAGGCGCCGACCTCGGCGAAGCGGACGAACACCGGCGAGATGCCCATCGCGGTTGCCCCGGCCAGTAGCGCGACGATCGCAATCACAGGCGTCTTGCCGGGCTCGGGCGTGGTGTCGGTCGGCGTGGTCATTGTTTGAACTGCTATGGATGGGGCGGTGATTGCATAGGCCGCAGCCGAGGGTACTCGCGTCAGGCGCCACTCCTATGGTACATGGCAGGATACGTCACGAAGTATTCGCCATGTTTGTTCAGGATTCCATCAAATCCGAGCGGCCGGCAGACCGCCAGGACAACGAATTTGTGCCCGTCGAGCTTGTTCGCGGCCGGACCGACAGCGGGCTGTTGATCATTTGCGATCACGCCTCCAACCGGCTGCCGGCGCGCTATGGCACGCTCGGCCTGCCGGCGCACGAGCTCGACCGGCATATCGGTTACGATATCGGCGCCGAGGCGCTGGCCCGTGCGCTGGCAGCAAGGCTCGACCTGCCGGCGGTGATTTCCCGCTTCTCGCGGCTGCTGATCGATCCCAATCGCGGCATCGATGACCCGACGCTGGTTCCGGCGCTGTCCGACGGCACCATCATCGCCGGCAATGCCAATGTCGACGCGGCCGAAAAGGCCTACCGCATCGCCGCCTTCTACGCGCCCTATCACGACGCCATCGACCGGGCGATCGACGCCGGGACCGCCGCCGGGCGGACGCCGGCGGTCTTTTCGGTGCACAGCTTCACGCCGGTGTGGCGCGGCATTGCGCGGCCCTGGCACGCCGGGGTGCTGTGGGACCGCGATCCGCGGCTGGCGCGGCCGCTGATCGATCTCCTGCGCGAGGATCCGCGGCTGATCATCGGCGACAACGAGCCCTATTCCGGCGCGCTGCGCAACGACACGCTCTTTCGGCACGGCACCGGCCGCGGCCTCGCCCATGCGCTGATCGAGGTGCGGCAGGACCTGATCGCCGACGAAGAGGGCGTCGCCGCCTGGACCGACCGACTCGAGCCGATCCTGCAAAAACTCGCCGACCTGCCTGGGCTCGACGAGATAAAGCACTATGGTTCTCTCTCAAAGCCTTAAGCGGCGGGGCCGGGCAGTCCTGAGCGGGAGAACGCGTGTGACCGAATTCGACGACCGGACGCGCCTGGAGCTGGAGGCGGCGGCGTTCCGCCGGCTCATTCAGCATCTGCGGCAGCGCAGCGACGTGCAGAACATCGACATGATGAACCTGGCCGGATTCTGCCGCAACTGCCTGTCGGACTGGTATCGCGAAGCGGCCGAGGCGGTGGGCCTCGATCTGTCGAAGGCGGAAAGCCGCGAGATCGTCTACGGCATGCCCTATGACGACTGGAAGGCGAAGCATCAGGCCGAGGCGAGCGCCGAGCAGCTTGCGGAGTTCGCCCGGTCCCGGCCTGATCACTGATTGATGTGGGCCGGATTGCGGACTTGACGTTGCGGTGGCCGGTGGTCACCATCCGCGCAGATTCGTCCACCATGAAGAAAAGTCCTTCGCTGCGCTCAGTGTACTTTTCTTCATTTTGCTAAAATGAGTTGGCGCATCTTGAGGCGGCTCTGCGATGCGCCAACACGTCATTGTTTTCTGATCATGGCCGATGGCCATGATCAGATGGGATAAATGCCAAATCAGTCCGCAGGGCCGCCCCGAGGACTGATTTGTCCGTCAAAAACCGTGAAAAAGTACACCGAGGCGAAGCCGAGGGACTTTTTCGCGACCGACAGATTCGCCAAGGAGCAGCAGCCATGTCCGAGCCCGGCGGCATCGCCCGCGAGCAGTTGAGGAGTTTCGTCGAGCGCATTGAGCGGCTCGAGGAGGAAAAGAAGGCCATCGCCGACGACATCCGGGACGTCTATGCGGAAGCCAAGGGCAACGGCTTCAACACCAAGACCCTGCGCCAGGTCGTCCGGCTGCGCAAGCAGGACCGGGACGAGCGGATGGAGCAGGAGGCGCTGCTCGACCTCTATTTGCACGCGCTCGGCATGATCCCCGAAGCTTAGGGGGTAGCCGGGTGAAGCCATTGGTGTCCGGTTGAGGTTCTCGCGCCCCGTTTCGCCGTCGTTCTCCCCTGTCATCACCGGGCTTGTCCCGGTGATCCATAGTGCCTGACAGTTTGAAAACAAAGTCAGTTTGGATTGCCGGGACAAGCCCGGCAATGACGCCGTGGGTGGGGCGTCGTTCACGCGGAACGCTCACACCATGCACCGTTCCCGCGAAAGCGGGAACCTATTGCCCCGCTCAACACGGGTTGTCGGTTGCGATCCGGGCGACGTTTCGACTTTATCAACTGAACCAGGAAGTTGGCGCCCGCGCCAATGGTTCCCCGCTTTCGCGGGGAAGGTGTGCGTTGAGGGCCATATGGGCAATCCGGCGCATTCGATGCGGCCAATGCACCGCCCGGACAAACTCGATGCGCTGTCCAGTTAGAGCGGGCTCTGCGGTCCATCTCACCTCTCTCCATCGTCATTGCCCGCTTCATGCGGGCAATCTAATGGCTGTCCGGCACCCAGAAGCGCCTGAATTTCTTCGCAAATGCGTTGGCAAGTCGACGCGCCAATGGACCACCCGAATAAATCGGGTGGTGACAAGAGAGGCGTTGGGTGGTGACAAGAGAGGCGTTGGGTGGTGATGAGGGAGAGGGGGTCGGGCCGTGACGCCGGGGCGAGAGCCGAAGCCATGTCCGGCCGTCGCTTCGATCGGGAATACCCAGAACCTCACTTCAGCCAGACGGTCTTGACCGCCTTGATCGCCGGTCCGGTGAAGCTGTCGGTATCGAGGATCGCCTCGCCGCCGGAGCCGAAATGCGTCTCCACCGTCAGCGGCGGGGTGTGGAAGATGCCGGCGCTTGCGGTCACCGGATGGCTCAGCCGCGCATAGCCGCGCGAATGGGCCGAGGTCGCGCCGGTGAGGTCGTCGATGCGGCTGCCGTTGAAGGCAAGGACGGGCAGCGACGGACGCCGGGGCGCTGTTGCCGGCGGCGCGCCGGCCGCGGCCGAAGCCGACAGGGTTTCAGGCGCTTCGTGAGCAGTGCCGGCGGCGGGCTCAAAGGCCGATGCGATCGGTGCCGGGGCGTCATCCTCGCGGGGTTGCGGAATGCTGGCGACGACCAGCGGTTTCTGCGGCGGCAGCGGCACGTCGGCGGCCTCGGCGATCTGCGCGGCGCCGAGGCGATAGGGATTGGACAGCGGCAGCGGCACCCGGTCGGCGGCAATCGCCATTTGCGGCGGGGTCGGCGGCGTCGCCGTGTTCAACGCGGCGACATCGACGGTTTCGCCGGACTTCGGCTTGGCGAAGGGGCGCGGCACCGAAACGGAATCGGCGGCGGCCTCGCTGCCGCCGGCCGGCGCGGGTTCGGGATCGTTCAGGCGCGCGGTGACGGTCGGCTTCGCCTCCGGCGGGGGAACCGGTTCGGGCGGTGCGGCCGGGCGCTCGTCCGCGGCCGCGGCCGTCTCGGCTTCCGGCTTTTTCGGGCTGGCCGGCGATGCCGGATAGCTGCGCAGTTCCTGCCGCGGCCGCTTGGCGTCGGTCCGGCGGCCTTCGGCGGCGGCGATCTCCTCGCGGTCATCCTCGCCGCGGGAGAACAATGCGGCCAAGAATGTGGGTTTCGACGGATCGCCCTGCCCGGAGGCGGTCCTGCTGCGGCCGGACTTGATCGCCCGGCCGGAACCGGAGGCGTAGGCGAGCGGCGCGCGGGGCTTCGTTTTCGATTCCGCCAGCGCCAGCTTGTAGCCTTTCAGCGGCTTGCCGTCGCTCGGGATGTGCAGCGTCTTGCCGTCCGGGAACAGGCGGACGAGCTGCTTGCGGCTCATGCGCGGCCAATGGCGGACGCGGCCGGTGTCGAGGTGAACGAAGGGCGATCGGGAACCCGGATAATAGCCGACGCCGCCCTGATGCATTTTCAGGGCGGTCTTGCGCAGCGTCGCCAGGTTGACGCCGGGAATGTAGAAATCCAGCGCCTTGCCCAGCGTGTGCTGGGAGAATTTGGCGACGCCGCGGCTGCGCTTGCGCAGCATGGCGTTGGTGACCGGCGAGCGGTAGCCGGAAACGACCCAGATCGGCTTCTTCCCCCGGACCTTGCGATAGGCGGTCCACAACAGGTCGAACAGTTCCGGATCCATCTTGGTCTGTTCGTCGCGGCGCCAGTCGCGCAGGAACCAGTTGAGCTTCTTCAGCGCGGCGCGGTCGAAGCGGCCATTGCGCTTGTAGGTGACGGTCAGCGTTTCCTTGGTGTGGGTGTTGAAGAACGACAGGGTGCGGTTTTCGGCCGCAGCCGGCGTCGCGGCGGCAAAGGCCAGGACGAGCGCAATGGCGGCTGCGGAAAAGCCGCCAAGCATCGTCGCCACCCGACGCGCGCTCCGCCCTGATGCGAGTTGCGGGCGATGAAATCTACGCTTCAGCAATAGCTTCCGCCGTTCTGTTCCCAGGCTGGACCGCCCCCGACCGATTCTCGATCAAATCGGTTAACGGCGGTTTACCGTTCTGCCGCATCACTCGCGGCCGGAATGATCACGCCGGTTCCCCGCCGACCAGCGCCGAATAGTACATCAATTTGCGCAAATTGGGGCGGAAATGTCTATTGCCGCAGACCGTTACCGGGTGAGTTCGAATTATGGTTAATGCTCTCAGAACGTTCCCGGGCCGGCGGATTTTGCGTTTCCACGGCCTATTCGGCGGCGACGGTATCCGGGTCGGCGTCGAGGCCGTAATCCTTGAGCTTGCGGTAGAGGGTTGAGCGCCCGATGCCGAGCCGGCGCGCGATTTCGGTCATGCGGCCGCGATAATGGGCGAGCGCGAAGCGGATGACCTCCTCTTCGATGTCGGCAAGCGGGCGCATCTCGCCGTCATCGCCGACGGTGCGGGCGGTTCCGTAGAGCGGCATCTGAACCGGCTGCGGCGGCGATGAGGGCCGTGTCGGCGAAAGGCCGGCGAGCGGTTGCGCCGGCGCCGGCTCCGGGCTGTTCGGCGCCAGGGCGACATCATCGAAATGGGCGGCGATCTGCGGGAATTCGTTGACCGTCAGTTCGGCCCCGTCGCACAACACGACGGCGCGAAAGACGGCGTTTTCGAGCTGGCGGATATTGCCGGGCCAGTCAAAGCGGGCGAGCAGGCCGAGCGCGTCGCCGCCGATGCCGGCGATCTGCCGCTTGCCTTCTTCGCTCGCGAACCGGGCCGCGAACATGCGCGCGAGATCGGCAATGTCCTCGCGGCGGTCGCGCAGGGGCGGCACGAAAATCGGAAAGACGTTGAGCCGATAGTAGAGGTCTTCGCGAAAGGCGCCGGCCTTGACCTGGTCGAGCAGGCTCTTGTTGGTCGCCGAGATCAGCCGGAAATCGACGCGCACCGGCTTGGCGGCGCCGACCGGATCGATCTCGCCGTCCTGGATGGCGCGCAAAAGCTTCACCTGGACGTCGAACGAAAGTTCGCCGACCTCGTCGAGGAAGAGGGTGCCGCCATGGGCCTCGCGGAACTTGCCGACATGCTTTTCGGTGGCGCCGGTAAACGCGCCCTTTTCGTGGCCGAACAGGATGCTTTCCACGAGATTGTCGGGAATGGCGCCGCAATTGACGGTAACGAAGGGCTTGGCCTTGCGGTCGCTCGAGCCCTGGATGGCACGGGCGACCACCTCCTTGCCGACGCCGGATTCGCCCTCGATCAGTATCGGGATCGTCGATTTGGCGGCGCGCTCGCCGAGCCGGATCACCCGCTCCATGGAAGCGCTCTTGGTGATCAAATCGGCGAAGGTCAGCGTGCCCGCCGCGGTCTTGGTCAGGCGCACGATCTCGTCTTCGAGCGCATTCAGCTTCAGCGCATTGGCGATCGACACCTGCAGCCGCTCGGGCGCCACCGGCTTGACGACGAAATCGAAGGCGCCGGCGCGCATGGCGCTGACGACGGTGTCGATGCCGCCATGGGCCGTCTGCACGATCACCGGCAGGCTCGAGCCGCGCTGGCGCAGGCGGCCGAGCACGCCCATGCCGTCGAGGTCGGGCATGACCAGATCGAGCACCATCAGGCTGAAGCCGTCAGGACCGGCCTTGTCGACGAGGGCGAGCGCTTCGTCGCCGCGCTCGGCGGTGGTCGCTTCATAGCCGAATTTGGTGATCGCGGCCTCAAGCAGGCGGCGCTGAACCGGGTCGTCGTCGACGATGAGAATACGTTCGGCCATGATCCCCTGAGCGCCGCTGGCGGCGCAATTGTTTCATTTCGGGTCAGTTTTACGGCGGTAACGCTTAACGGGGGTTTAAATCCGCGATCGGGCCGGGGCTGGTCGGTTGCAGCGGAGGGTCGGCTGGGCGATATAGGCAGGAACTTCGGCGCCGGGCCGCATTGTCGGATATTCCGCGCCGCCCGCACGGTTTCTCAGGACCTGACCATGCTGCCTTCTGACCGGATTTCATTGCTCTTGCCGGCCGATACCAGCGCCGGCAATGCCGATGGGTCGGCAAGCCCTGCTGACCTCCCCGAATGGGACCTCTCCGATCTCTATGCGGCCATGGACGCGCCGGAATTCGCCGACGACATGAACGCGGCGATGGAGCGGGCGCGGGAATTCGAGGAACGGTTCAAGGGCCGGCTCGCGGCCCTGGCACAAGAGGGCGGCGCGGCGCTGGCCGAGGCGGTCATCGCGTTCGAGAGGCTCGAAGACCTGCTCGGCCGGCTCATCTCCTATGCCGGGCTCGTCTATGCCAGCGACACCTCCGATCCGGCGCGGGTGAAATTCTACGGCGATGTGCAGGAGCGGATCACCGCGGCGAGCGCGCATCTGCTGTTCTTCACGCTCGAACTCAACCGCATCGACGACACGGTGATCGAAGCGGCGATGGCGGCGCCGGCGCTTGCCCGCTACCGGCCGTGGATCGAGGACATCCGAAAAGATCGGCCGTTCCAGCTCGAGGAGCGGCTGGAGCAGGTCTTCCACGAAAAATCGGTGACCGGGCGCAGCGCCTGGAACCGCCTTTTCGACGAGACGATCGCAGCCCTGCGTTTCGTCGTCGACGGCGAGACGCTGACGATCGAGCCGACGCTGAACCTGATGCAGGATGCCGATCCGGCGCGGCGCAAGGCGGCGGCCGAGGCGCTGGCCAAGGTTTTCGGCGAAAACCTCCGTGTGTTTGGCCTCATCACCAATACGCTCGCCAAGGACAAGGAGATTTCCGACCGCTGGCGCGGCTTCGAGGACGTCGCCGATTCGCGCCATCTGGCCAACCGCGTCGAGCGCGACGTGGTGGAGGCGCTGGTCGCGGCGGTGCGCGACGCCTATCCGCGGCTGTCGCACCGCTATTACGCGCTGAAGGCGCGCTGGTTCGGGGCGGAGGCGCTCAACCATTGGGACCGCAACGCACCGCCGCCGAAGGTGAAGCAGCGGCGTATTCCGTGGCCGGAAGCGCGCGACACGGTGTTGTCCGCCTATCACCGGTTCTCGCCGCACATGGCCGAGATCGCCGGCCGCTTCTTCGAGCGCCACTGGATCGATGCGCCGGTCCGGCCGGGCAAGGCGCCGGGCGCCTTTTCCCATCCGACGGTGCCGAGCGCCCACCCTTACGTGCTCGTCAACTATCAGGGCAAGATCCGCGACGTGATGACGCTGGCCCACGAGCTCGGCCACGGCGTCCACCAGGTGCTCGCCGCCGATCAGGGCGCGCTGATGGCGCCGACGCCGCTGACGCTGGCCGAGACGGCGAGCGTCTTCGGCGAGATGCTGACCTTCCGCTCGCTGCTGTCCGGCATCACCGAGACGGCGCAGCGGCGGGCGCTGCTGGCGGCCAAGGTCGAGGACATGATCAATACGGTGGTGCGGCAGATCGCGTTCTACAGTTTCGAGCGGGCGATCCACACCGAGCGGCGCGACGGCGAGCTGACCACCGACCGGCTCGGCGAGATCTGGATGGCGGTCCAGGGCGAAAGCCTCGGCCCCGCGGTGCGGCTCGGCGACGGCTACGAGACGTTCTGGAGCTATATCCCGCATTTCGTCCACTCGCCGTTCTACGTCTACGCCTATGCCTTCGGCGACTGCCTGGTGAACTCGCTCTATGCGGTCTACGAGGACGCGACAGCCGGCTTCGCGGAGAAATATTTCGACATGCTCAAGGCCGGCGGCACCAAGCACCATGGCGAACTGCTGGCGCCGTTCGGGCTCAACGCCGCCGATCCGGCCTTCTGGCAGATGGGGCTTTCGGTGATCGAGCGAATGATCGATGAACTCGAGGGAATGGAGGCGAGCTAAAGCATCGGCCGAAAAGCCTGCTCGGGCCTGAACCGGGGTGGTAACCGGTTTTCGGAAAAACCCGATGCTCCAAAATAAGTTAGGGCAAAACGCGCGAATCAGCCTTGTCACATTTTGCTCCAGCCCCGCTCGGGAGACTGCGATCGCATCCACCAGTTATTGCTTCAGCCGAATTCTCAACATAGCATGAGATTGGTCCAATTTTCGGCTGGATGTGGAGGAGTGTTATGCGTGGCCGTTTCCGGTTTTTTCGGCTGTTCCCGGTGGTCGGACTTATCGCATGGGGGGTGATGGCAGGCGGCGGGCAGGCCGAAGCCAGTTCGCTGACCTGGCATATCAAAAGCGAATACGACTATATCGTTCACCTGAAGTTCTTCAATGCAACCGATAGAAGGGGCGTGTGGCCGGGCGGGGGTAACGTATGGGTGCTCGACGACTCCAAAACCCACACATACAATCTCGAATGCGACTATGGCGACAAGGTCTGTTACGGAGCTTGGCCTGCTGGAAATTCAAGCACGTATTGGGGCGTCGGACGCTGGGGTGAGGAGAGCTGCACGAGCTGTTGCATGGTTTGCAATGGCGGTGAAGGACAGCCGATCAGGTTGAAGTAGACGCAATCCACGCGCCTTGGACGACCGGGCCACGGCATGCCGGTCGAACCGGGAGCGGTGGACGTGGTCCCGTGTCGCCGGTTCCGCTCTGATGTCGCAAGACCTGGTGCTTGAAACGCGCGTCCAGGGGGCATCGCGCAATACGCCGGTTTGGAGCGTCGGGCGGCAAGCGGCGACATATTGTTCACCATCCGCATCCATATCGATCCGCTCGATACGCTGCGCCGGCATCCGGACCGCGCCGCGCTCGCGCAAGGACTGAAGGACCGGCTTGCCGGCCTCAATGCCGATCAGCGCCGCTGTACGAGATTGGCGTAGGCTGCAGATGTGATCGGCGAGATCCTTGGGGAGATCGCCGCCAGCCGGTGACCGAGTATTTCCGAAACGATCCAGGCTACAATTTGGCCCGTATGATCTGGCAATGATGCCGATTCGAGCCTACGTACCGGTCAGCCAATAGCGATGGCTTTCATGGACTCTGAAAAGAACCGCCTCTCGGGGCGTCTCTCACGCTACGCCCAGGTCGGCACCAATGTCGGCGGCATCGCCGCCAAGATGGCCGGCTCGCGCCTGCTCGGGCTCGACATCGACCGCCAAAGCAACGCCGCCGAACTGGCGAGCGCGCTCGGCACGCTCAAAGGGCCGCTAATGAAGGTGGCGCAGCTTCTCGCCACCATTCCGGACGCGATCCCGCCCGAATATGCCGCGGAGCTGACGCAGCTTCAGTCGGACGCGCCGCCCATGGGCTGGGCGTTCGTCAAGCGGCGGATGACCGCCGAACTGGGCGCCGGCTGGCAGAAGAAATTCAAGAGCTTCGAGCATAAGCCGGCCGCCGCCGCCTCGCTCGGCCAGGTCCACAAGGCGGTGTCGCTTGACGGCGCGCCGCTCGCCTGCAAGCTGCAATATCCCGACATGGAATCGGCGGTCGAGGCCGATCTCAGACAGCTCCAGGTCATCTTCGCCGTCCACCGCCGCCTCGGCGCCGTCATCGACACCACCGAGATCGCCAAGGAGATCGGCGCGCGGGTGCGCGAGGAACTCGATTACATCCGCGAGGCGCGGCATATGGCGCTCTATGCCGGCTTCTTTGCCGACGAGCCGACGATCCGGGTGCCCGAACTGGTGGCCGGTTTCTCGACAAGGCGGCTGCTCACCATGGGCTGGCTCGACGGGGCAAAACTGCTTGCATACAAGGACCGCGGGCTCGACGAGCGCAACCGCCTGGCGGCCGCCATGTTCAAGGCGTGGTGGTATCCGTTCAGCCATTTCGGCGTCATCCACGGCGACCCGCATCTCGGCAACTACACCGTTTTCGAGGAGGGCGGCCGACCCGCCGGCATCAATCTGCTCGATTATGGCTGCATCCGCATCTTCCCGCCGGCTTTCGTTTCCGGCGTCATCGACCTTTATCACGGCCTGCGCGAGGACGACCGCGACCGCGTCGTCTCGGCCTATGAGCAATGGGGCTTCCGCAATCTCACCCATGAGCTGATCGACATCCTCAACATCTGGGCGATTTTCATCTACGGGCCGCTCTTGGAGGACCGGGTACGGTCGATCGCCGCCGGCGTCAGCCCGGCCCAGTACGGCCGCAAGCAGGCCTTTGCCGTGCACCGGGCGTTGAAGGAGAAGGGGCCGGTGACGGTGCCGCGCGAATTCGTGTTCATGGACCGCGCCGCGATCGGGCTCGGCGGCGTCTTTCTGCACCTGCGGGCGGAGATGAATTTCTACCGGCTCTTCAACGAGCAGATCGAGGCCTATGACGAGGCGGTACTGGCGGCGCGCCAGAAGGCGGCGCTCGACACGGCCGGGATCGCCATCGCCGCGGGCGGGTAAGGTCGCCGCCACACGACACGACACAAGCATCATCGCCACCACCCTTCCCTCGTCACCGCCCGGTTTATCCGGGCGGTCCATTGGCTTGTCGACTTGTCAACGCATTCATGGAGAAATTCAAACGCTTCTGGATGTCGAAAGGCCATTGGATTGCCCGCATGAATAAAGCGGGCAATGACGACGGAGGAGGGATCGACACCATCCTCAAATGCCGAAATCGGACAAGCCGGCAGGACAAAAAACTTGATTGTGTCGTGCAGTGTGGGTTGCCGCTTCTCCCATCGCCTTCAATTTGTCGTCTAAAAACGCGTCTACGACGGATTGCGGTCGTTGCCGTCGCCACGCTCTCTGCTATATGTCTGACACGCGAAAGGGCCGGCACCGGGCAAGGAGGAAGTCGATGGGCGAGACGAACGGCGGTTCGATGGACATGTTCGAACACCAGCAGACCTATAAGGGTTTTCTCAGCCTGACCAAATGGGCCACCATCCTGAATGTCGTCGTCCTCATTCTGATGGCGATTTTCCTGCTCTGATTCTGTCGTCGACGGTTTGGCGGCAATTGCGGAACGGCGTTGCGGTCGATCCGAAACGCGCATTTTGACCATGACACGCTCTGGGCGGGCGGCGGCCCGCCGGATCGGGAGACCAGCATGATAAAAATTGCCGTGCCGGCGGAGACCGACAAGGCGGAAACACGGGTGGCCGCGACGCCGGAGACGGTGAAGCGGTTCATCGGCCTCGGCGCCGAGGTGACGGTCGAGGCCGGCGCCGGCGCCCTATCGCGCATTCTCGATGCCGACTACGCCGACGCCGGCGCGAAACTGGTCGACACCGCAGCGGCGGCCGTCGCCGACGCCGACATCGTCTTGAAGGTGCGCCGTCCCGAAAGTACCGAACTGGCGCCGCTGAAGGCCGGCGCACTGGTGATCGCGGCGATGGATCCGTTCGGCCATGAGGACGCGGTCAAGGCGATGGCGGCGGCCGGGATCACCGCGATCGCCATGGAATTCATGCCGCGGATCACCCGCGCCCAGGTGATGGACGTGCTCTCCAGCCAGGCCAACCTCGCCGGCTATCAGGCGGTGATCGACGCCGCCGAAGTGTTCGACCGGGCGCTGCCGATGATGATGACCGCGGCCGGCACGGTGCCGGCGGCCAGGGTCTTCGTCATGGGCGCCGGCGTCGCCGGGCTGCAGGCGGTGGCGACCGCGCGCCGGCTCGGCGCCGCGGTGTCGGCGACCGACGTGCGGCCGGCGGCCAAGGAGCAGGTGGAATCGCTCGGCGCCAAGTTCATCGCGGTCGAGGACGAGGAGTTCAAGCAGGCGGAGACCGCCGGCGGCTACGCCAAGGAAATGTCCGACGAATACAAGAAAAAACAGGCGGAACTCGTCGCCGACCACATTGCCAAGCAGGATATCGTGATCACCACCGCGCTGATCCCGGGCCGGCCGGCGCCGAAGCTGATTTCCGCGGCGATGGTCGAATCCATGAAGCCCGGCTCGGTGATCATCGATCTGGCGGTGGAGCGCGGCGGCAATTGCGAACTCGCCAGGGCCGGCGAGATCGTCGTCCACAACGAGGTCTCGATCGTCGGGCATCTCAACGTGCCCGGCCGCATCGCCGCCACCGCATCGCAGCTCTACGCCAAGAACCTCTTCGCCTTCGTCGAGACGCTGATCGACAAGGAAAAGCAGGAGCTGGCCGTCGATTGGGAGGACGAACTGGTGACCGCGACCGTGCTGACGCGCGACGGTGCCGTCGTCCATCCGGCCTTTGCCGGGCAAGGGGAATAGTTTCATGAGCGAAAAACTGACGCCCGCTGAGGCACTCGAACAGGCGCGCGCCGCCGCGGACGCCGCCAGGGCGGCGGCCGATCAGGCGAGCGAAGCGGCCGCCGCCGCGCAAGGCTTCGCCGATTCGGTCGCCGATGCCGCCGGCGCCGCCGCGCATGCGGCGAGCGGCGGCGCGATCGATCCCTTCGTGTTCCGGCTGGCGATCTTCGTGCTCGCCATTTTCGTCGGCTATTACGTGGTGTGGAGCGTCACGCCGGCGCTGCACACGCCGTTGATGTCGGTGACCAATGCGATATCCTCGGTGATCGTCGTCGGCGCGCTGCTCGCCGTCGGCGTCGATCTGGCAACGGCCGGCGGGGGCATGGCGCGAGGCTTCGGCTTCCTTGCGCTGATCATGGCGAGCGTCAACATTTTCGGCGGCTTCCTCGTCACCCAGCGCATGCTGTCCATGTACAAGAAGAAGAGCTGAGGGCGCGTTGATGTCGGCAAATATCGTAGCCCTGCTCTATCTCGTCTCCGGCGTCCTGTTCATCATGGCGTTGCGCGGGCTCAGCCATCCGGAAACCTCGCGCCGGGGCAATCTCTTCGGCATGATCGGCATGACGATCGCCGTGATCACGACGCTGTTCGCGGCGCGGCCCACCGGCGTCGACGTCTGGGCGATGATCATCCTCGGGCTGGTCATCGGCGGCTCGATTGGTGCGGTGATCGCACGGCGCATTCCGATGACGGCGATGCCGCAGCTGGTCGCCGCCTTCCACAGCCTTGTCGGCATGGCCGCGGTTCTGGTGGCGGCAGGCGCGCTCTACGCGCCGCAGGCGTTCGGCATCGGCACGGTCGGCCGCATCTATGGCGCCAGCCTGGTGGAGATGTCGATCGGCGCGGCGATCGGCGCCATCACCTTCTCCGGATCGGTGATCGCGTTCCTGAAACTCGACGGGCGCATGTCCGGCGCGCCGATCCTGTTGCCGGCGCGACACGCGGTGAATCTGGCGATCGCGGTGGCGATCGTACTGTCGGTCGTCTGGTTCGTCGCCGGCGAGAGCCATTTCGCGTTCTGGGTGATCGCGTTCTTGTCGTTCCTGATCGGCGTGCTCATCATCATCCCGATCGGCGGCGCCGACATGCCCGTGGTGGTCTCGATGCTCAACTCCTATTCGGGGTGGGCGGCGGCCGGCATCGGCTTCACGCTCGGCAACACGGCGCTGATCGTCACCGGCGCGCTGGTCGGCTCGTCGGGCGCGATCCTCTCCTACATCATGTGCAAGGGCATGAACCGCTCGTTCATCTCGGTGATCCTGGGCGGCTTCGGCGGCGAGGTGGCCGGGCCCGGCGCCGATATGGGCGACCGCACGGTTAAGCGCGGCTCGGCCGAGGACGCCGCCTACATCATGAAGAACTCTTCGAAGGTGATCATCGTGCCGGGCTACGGCATGGCGGTCGCCCAGGCGCAGCACGCGCTGCGCGAAATGGCCGACGGGCTGAAGGCGGAAGGGGTCGAGGTGAAATACGCCATCCACCCGGTCGCCGGCCGCATGCCGGGCCACATGAACGTGCTCCTGGCCGAAGCCAACGTGCCCTATGACGAGGTGTTCGAACTGGAGGACATCAACAGCGAATTCGCCCAGGCCGACGTGGCTTACGTGATCGGCGCCAACGACGTTACCAACCCGGCGGCGGAAGACGATCCGTCGTCGCCGATCTACGGCATGCCGGTGCTGCAGGTGTGGAAGGCCGGCACGGTGATGTTCAACAAGCGCTCGCTCGCCTCGGGCTATGCCGGCATCGACAACACGCTGTTCTACAAGGACAACACGATGATGCTCTTGGGCGACGCCAAGAAGATGACCGAGGAGATCGGCAAGGCCGTGTAGCGTTTCGGGCGATTTCGCCGCGAATTTGAGGGGCCGGTCGGCAACGACCGGCCTTTTTCGTTGATCCGCCTCGATATCGCGACAGCGCATATTGACAGGAGACATCCGTCCACTATCTTAGACGAATGTCCAATGAGGCTCTCGACCCCTCACAAGCGATAGCGGAACGCCTGCGATTCGAGCGCGAGGCCCGGAAATGGTCGCTCGCCGAGCTTGCCGAGCATTCGGGCGTTTCAAAAGCAATGATCAGCAAGATCGAGCGTGGCGAGTCGAGTCCGACTATGACGGTTCTCGGGCGGTTGTGCGGTGCTTTCGGGTTGACGATTTCGACCTTCCTGACCCACGCCGAAGGTCGCGTCGAACGCCTCAGCCGGGCGGCCGATCAAATCCGTTGGACCGATGCGGGAACCGGCTGCGTGCGGACACTGATTTCGCCCACGGCCGGCGGGCCGATCGAGCTCGTCATGGTCGAATTGCCGGCCGGCGCAAAGGTTCGTTTTCCGCAGTCGCTCTATTCGGTCTTTCGACAGAGTATCTGGGTTCTGGAGGGTGAGCTCACCCTTGAGGAAGGGGACGACGTTTATGAACTGGGCGTCGGCGACTGTTTCGACTTGGGGCCCCCGACCAATTGCAGCTTCGCCAATGCCTCCAAACAACCCTGCCGCTACATGGTCGCGGCAAGCCGGCGGGCGTCGTGATGACTTCTCTCCAGACGGCGGCCCGGCCCTCGCCGCCGTCCTTCGAGCGCCATTTGCTGCACTATGGCCGGGATTTCCAGCAAGAGCTGATCGTTCGCGCTGAGGGGTCTTATCTTTTCAGCGAGAGCGGTCGGGCGATCCTCGATTTCTCGTCCGGACAGATGTGCGCAACGATCGGCCACAATCACCCGGCCATCCGCGAAGCCATGGCGCGCGCCGGCCGTACCGTCATCCATCTCGACAGCACGATGGTATCGCCGGATGTGGTGGCTCTGGCCGAACGGCTGTCCGGGCTGCTTCCGGCGCCGCTCAACAAGGTCCAGCTTCTCAATACGGGTGGCGAGGCAAACGAGGCCGCGATCCGGCTGGCGAAAATCACCACCGGGCGGTTCGAGATCATCGGGTTCGCCGGATCCTGGCACGGGACGACGACCGGCGCGGCCTCGACGACATACGCTCATGGGCGAAAACGATACGGGCCGGTCATGCCGGGCTCATTGGCGCTGCCGTCGCCCAATTGCTACCGGTGCCCGATCCGGCAATGCGCTGAAAGCTGCAATCTGGCGTGCCTCGATTTCGGCTTTGAGATGATCGATGCCATTTCGGTTGGTGAGGAGGCGGCGCTGGTCGTCGAGCCGATCCAGAGCGCCGGCGGGATTATCGTTCCGCCGCCGGGATATTTCCGGCGCCTGCGCGAACATTGCGATCGCCGAGGCATTCTGCTGATCTTCGATGAGGCGCAGACCGGCCTCGGGCGCACCGGAGACCTGTTCGGATATGAAGCCGATGGTGTCGTGCCGGACATTCTGACCCTGTCGAAAACGCTTGGCGGCGGCCTTCCCTTGTCGGCCGTCATCGCGTCGGAGGACCTTGCCGAACGGGCGCGGGAGAACGGGTTTTCCCACTATACCTCGCACGCTTCCGATCCGCTGATGGCCATGGTGGGGCTCGCCGTCGTCGATGTCATAGAGCGTGACGGGCTGGTCGAGCGTGCCGCCGATATGGGCGAATATCTGAAGGATCGGCTGCTGGAGCTGAAAGGCCGGCACCGGGCAATCGGTGATGTGCGCGGGCGCGGGCTCCTGCTCGGCGTCGAGATTGTCGCCGATCGCGAGAGCCGCGAACCCGGCCACGCGCTGATCGGTCCGATCACCGAACGCTGTTTCGAGCTCGGCCTCAACGTCAACCGGGTCGGCGGTCCGCATTCGGTGTGGAGGATCGCGCCGCCACTGACCGTCAGCCGGGAGGAAATCGACCGGGCGGTCGATGTCATGGACAGGGCGTTTTCCGAACTTGGCGGAACGTGACCGGCGAGACTGTTGCCCGAAATTGACGCTGATCAACTTCAGTCCTGCGATTTCCAGTCTATGCTCAATGGAGATTCACAAAAGGAGATGCGCCGTCATGCCGGGGATTCAGCCGATCGAAGAAGGACAGCCCGAAATACGACACATGCATTCGTGCAACTGCACCTGTTCGGGTTGCGAATGCAATGTTGCCGGCTGTTCCTGCACTTGCGAGGGATATCAGTCGCACGCGCACGCGACCGGGCAGTCGCGGCAGGAGGAATTGGGGCAGATTTCCAGCGCTTACAGCGGTGAAGCCTATCAAGGCTCGTTCAAGGGCAGCTGGAAGTCGAATCGCTAGCGATCCGGAAACAGACCGTCCCGCAATTGCGAATGTTCGATTTGGGCGAAGAGGACCGGTTTTATCTGTGGATGCTCCAGTCCGACTTGATAGTCTCGAAAATGACGGCGCGGAGGACATTGCGCGCAATGCCTTTGTGAAGGTGCTGTCCGTTGGCGGCAGGCACTACCTTTACGACGTCAATACCGATTCGTTCTTCGAGATTTCCCGCCCGGTTGCGCAGATCCTGGACGGCCGCGCGACCACCGGCCTGACGCAGAACGAAATCGAGCAGGCCCATGCCGACATCGCCGACTGCGCGGCGACCGATGCGTTGTCGGCCAACCGTCCAGGCGCGAGCCGCTTCGCCCATGCCAAGGACTGCTACGCCGACCTCGTGGCCGGTTCGATCGAGCAGATCATCCTCAACATCACCGACAACTGCAATTTGAGATGCGGCTACTGCATCTATTCCGGGCTCAACGAAAACGTCCGCGCCCATGGCGAAACGGATATGCCCGAATCGGTGATTGCTAAAGCCGTCGACTATTACGTCGAACACTCCCACAAGATCGAGATCCCGACACTCGGGCTCTATGGCGGCGAACCGACCTTGCGCATGCCGCTGGTGAAATTCGCCATCGACAGGTTCGTGGCCGCCATGAACGGGCGCCGCCACATGATCTCCATGACCAGTAACGGTCTCGGCCTGACGCCGGAGGTCTGGCGCTATTTTCAGAAGCGGAAGGTTTCGCTGCTGGTCAGCGTCGACGGCCCGGCCGAGATCCACGATCTCTATCGCAAGCGGGTCAGCGGCAAGGACAGCTTCGCGCTGATCGAGCAAAACCTGCAATACGGCGCCGAGACATATCCGGAGTATTACCGCAAGCACGTCACCTTTTCGACAACGCTTGCGCCGCCTTATGCGCTGGCGGAACGCACGGCATTCTTCGACAATTGGCCGTTGAAGTTCGAGCGCAACCACACGGTCGGTTATGTCGACGGTGTCTCGGTCGCCGATTTCGCCGCGCCGAATACTGTCGATGGCGATGTCGAGGACGAGGCCGAGTTTTCGGCCTATGTCGATGCGCTGATAGCGGGCCGGCCGGGCACGTGGTTGCAGCGGTCGCTGTTCCAGGGCGATTTCCTGCTGCTCTACAAGCGTCAGCGCCCGACGGGACCCTATCAAACCGTCTATCCGAATATATGTCGGCCGGGCATTCGGCGGCTCTTCGTCGATACGCAGGGGCGGTTTCACCTTTGCGAAAAGGTCTCGCAAAAGGCGCCGATCGGCGATGTCTGGTCCGGGATCGATGTCGAGGCCGGCTACCGGATGGCCGAAGACTTCGCCGCCGCGATCGAGCAGAAATGTCGAAATTGCTGGGCGTCACGCTATTGCAAGATGTGCTTCGCCCACATCGTGACGGATCGATACGATCCGCAGAGGCGCGCTGCCTATTGCGACGGTGTTCGCGACCATGTGGAACGCACGATGACGGCATATTGCTACATCGTTTCGCGGAATCCGGCAGCCTTCGACCATTTCAAAGATATTACGATCGGCTAGGTTTTCTCGTCGATCAGTGCCTGCGAGGGGAGCACTCTTGCGGGACAGGCGTATTCATTCGGTGAGGGATGGGGCGGTCGAGGAAAAAACGGCGAACTGCGTCCCGGCATCGGTGCCCCTTGACCACACTACACGAAACAGCAGCGTATTTCCGTCCTGCGGGTTTTTTCCGGTTTTGGCATTTTGGGACGGTTTCGACCCCTCTTGCGTCGTCATTGCCCGCATCCAAGCGGGCAATCCAATGACCTTTCGGCGCTCAGACGCGCTTGAGCTCTTTCACCACTGCGTTGGCAAAATCGACGGGCCAATGGACCACCCGGACAAGCCGGGTGGTGACGATGGAGAGGTGGTGGTGATGATGTCTGTGTCGTGTGATGTGGCCCGTGACTTTGCAGGACGAGCAATCCGTGAGATTCTCGATCCGTGAAATCGTTGATATCGACCGGCCTTGTTCTCGCGCTCGCCTACGCCGCAATCGTCGCTGCGGCCTATCTGTTCCAGCGCGCGCTGATGTATTTCCCCGATACGCGGCGGATCGATCCGGCCCATGTCGGGCTCCAGCAGGCGCGCGAGGAGATCGTTCCGGCGGCGGACGGCACGCCGCTGGTGCTGTGGCGCATCGATGCGGCTCCGGGGCAGGCGACGATCCTCTATTTCCAGGGCAATGGCGCCGGGCTCGCCAACCGGGCCGAGCGGTTCGCCGCCTTCGCCGCTTCCGGTTTCGGGGTCGCCGCGCTCGGCTATCCGGGCTATTCGGGCAGCGGCGGGCGGCCGTCGGAGGCATCGCTGGTCGCTGCGGCTCAATCGGCCTACGACCATTTGCGGGCCACCGGCGTCAATGCCGAAGATATTGTGGTTTATGGCGAATCGCTCGGCTCGGGCGTTGCGGTGCAGCTCGCCGCCGCGCAGCCGGTCGCCGCCGTCGTGCTCGAGGCCCCCTTCACCTCCGCCGCCGATGTCGCCGCTTCGGTCTACTGGTTCCTGCCGGTGCGGTGGCTGATGCAGGACCGTTTCGACAGCCTCTCCCGCATCGGGAACATCAAGGCGCCGCTGCTGGTGTTGCACGGACGACACGATAGTGTCGTTCCGTATTCTTTCGGTGAGCGGCTCTTCGCCGCGGCGAAAGAGCCTAAGTCTATGATATCTTTAAACGATGATGGGCATGTCATGGCGCTGCGACAATCGGTGCTGCGCTTCATTGTGGAATTTATCGGGAAATCCACATATTCGCCTTGATTTGCACTTTCTTAATTAGCACATACTAATATATGAATGCTGTATCGCGGCATGAAAGGATTCGCCATGAGCAAATTGAAGCCCATCGACGCCAAGCGCGCCAGCGACCTTGTCGATCAGGGCCGTGCGGTGCTCGTCGACATTCGCGAGGCGGCCGAGCAGAGCCGGGCAAGCGTGCCCGGCGCGATCTCAGCGCCGTTGTCGCGCTTCTCTGCCAGCGATATTGCGGCCGATCGGTCGAAGGACGCCATTTTCTTCTGCGAAGGCGGTGTCAGGACGCGGTTTGCCGGCAGCCGGCTGAGCGCGGCTGGGTTCAACACCTCCTACGAACTGGTCGGCGGCATCCGCGCCTGGCAGAGTTCCGGCCTGCAGGTCGATGTCGACCGGACCCTGCCGGATCCCTCGCAGCGTATCCGCGACACGCTGAAGCTCGCGGCGGCATTCCTGATTGGCCTTTTCTGGGTGGCCGCCAGTTGAGCCCGGTCGAGGGCTGAAATTCCTTGTCTTTCGTTGCGGTCGCGCCGATGCCGGCGCGGCCGTTTTCGCGACCGCCTTGTCGAATCGGGGCGGGTGCGCTTCACTTGCTGTGCCGAATTGACGACAGAAACAGACAGGCACCGGCACGATCGTGACGCTCTCGCGGGCCTACGACTATCCCTATGACTGGCGCCGGACGCCGTTTCTGTTCGTTCCCGACGAAGGCCCGGTCGAGGCCCGTGTCGTCGATATGGAGCTTGTCGCCCCCGGCGATGCCGCGCCGGTGGCGCGGTTGACGGTCGACACTGAAGCGGGCCGATGCGTCATCGACGATTGCCATCCCGTGATCGCCAGCGGCTCCAACGGTGCGCCGGCGCAATTGGCGCGGAAGTTCGCCGGCGAGCGCGTCGACAGCCCGATCGCCGTGGTGCCGGTCGGTGTCGACGGCATTGTCCCGGTCCATTCGGCCCATGTGGCGCGATACGGGTCGATCCCGGCGACGCTGTGCCGGGAGGTCGGGGCGCATGCGGTGCTGCCGGTGCTGTTCTGTGCGCCGGAGACGCTCGATCTGATCAACGAGACCGAGGCGCTCGGCGTCAACTATGCGCTGTCGCGGCTGGACGGGCTCAACGCAGAGGTCGCAGGCAAACCGCTCGACTCGGTGCTGATCTATCGTTCGCTGCACGGCGTCTACGCGCCCGGCGGCGCACCGCTGCGTCTGGCGGCGGCGCTTGCCCAGGAAAGCGGGCTGGTTCCGGTCACCCAACGGGATATGCTGGCCGAAATCCACCGCCTGGTCGGCTCTAGCGAAACCCTCGACGCCTTCGTCGCCCGGCTCGTCGTCGACCACCGCTACCGATCCGCGGTGACCGCGCGCCTGCACCGGCACGCCGTTTCCGACGGGCTGAAAGCCGTGCCCGTCCGTAATGGCTCGGGCGATCGTGTCGGCAGCTAGGGCATTGTATTTGGGGTTGAATCGACGAGTGATGTCGAATAACCGCAATCCCCTGGTCGTGACTCGACTTCCCCTCCGTCGTCATTGCCCGCTTTATGCGGGCAATCCAATGGCCCATCGGTATACAGAAGCGCTTGAATCTCTTCACCAAGGCGTTGGCAAGTCGAGATGCCAATGGACCACCCGGATAAACCGGGTGGTGACAAGGGAGGGGTTGGGTGGTGACGAGGGAGGAGGTTGGCTGATGACGAGGGAGGAGGTTGGCTGATGACGAGGGAGGAGGTTGGCTGATGACATCGAGACGAGGGGCCAGCCCCTTTGTCCAAGCCTCACTTCAGTCGAAAAAATGCCATCACGACAATAGCCTAATGCGACCTTGGCCAATCGAACCTGACAGCAATGGGACAGGCCCGACAATGACAAGAGAAGTGCGCAATCGCTTCAATCTGGGGGCAAGAAACGCTAGTTCCTGATCAACAGCGCGGTGCCGCCGACCCGGCCGAGCCCGTCGCGCGCGCGGGGATCGTGCTCGTTGATCGTCAGCGCGCGGGAGAACGCCTTTGTCGCGTTCTCCTTTTCGCCGCGCCGCTCATAGGTGAGGCCGAGATTGACCCAGGCATCGACATTACGCTTGTCGCGCTCGACCGCGTCGGTGAAATCGGACAGGGCGGAAGCGTCGTCGTTGCGGGCGAGGTGGCTGATGCCGCGGCCGTTATAGGGTGCGGCCGCATACGGCCCGTAGCCGATCGCCGTGGTGAAGTCGACGATCGCCAGATCGTGCCGGCCGGCGCTCTGGTGCACCAGCGCGCGATTGTGATAGGCGCGGGCATCGGCGGGGTTCAGGGAAATCGCCGTATCGTAGTCGTAGATCGCCTGGTCGAGCCGGCCGGTCAGGCGATAGACATTGCCGCGCCCGACATAGGCCTGCGCATAGTTCGGATTGGCGGCGATGGCGCGGTTGTAGTCGGCGATGGCCTGTTCGTGCCGACCGTTTTCGGCGTAGATCAGGGCGCGGTTGGCGAACGCCTGATGATATCGCGGATCGAGGTCGAGCGCGGTGGAGAAATCCTTGATCGCCGCGTCCTCGCGACCGGCCTGGCCGAAGGCGATGCCGCGCATATTGTAGGCGCGGGGGTCGTTGGGATTGGCTTTGATCTCCTGGGTCAGCGAGGCGATGTTGACCGCAGACGTGGCGCCGAGCGGCTGGCCCGAACCGATCGAATTCGAAGTCTGGCAGCCCGTCGCCGCAAGGCTTGCTGCCAGCGCGGCCGCCAATAGCGGCCAGCTCCGAATGTGACGCCCCATGACCGTGTTACTCCAACATGTTCGGTCGAACAGAGCGTGTCATGGCTAGCTTGACTCAATTCTGTTTCATTCCGGCGCGGCGAACCGCCAGGAGCGGCTTGCAGCGCGGAGTGGGGCTCCGGGCAAAAGCCGCGACACCGCGGGCGCCCGCCGGAAGCAAATCCGCAGGACCGGGCCGGTTTGGCCCAAATCCTGCGGGCTTTGTCTCGGCCGTACTGCCGGTACGACCGTCGCCAAAGCCCTTGACCTTGAACCAAACCGCCTCCGGC
>JANQEG010000138.1 GCA_028278505.1 Rhodobiaceae bacterium | reverse complement strand
ATGACTTTCAGGTTGTGTAGTCGGCCGAACGGCCGACCGATCCGGCTTTTAGCCGTAACCCGAAGCCACCGGCTTTAGCCGGTGGAGTGTTCACCCGTCTCTTTACACGATTTCGGCAGCAAACCGCGAACAAAGGAAATCGCTCCGCGGCGCGCGGCCGGCCCGGCACGCTGCGCGCGTTAGCGGTTCGATCGGAATGATCCTCGTCCCGCGACCGGTTTCCGGGCGGCAAAGTTTCGATTGCCAAATTGGTGCAGTCCTTTCATGAAGAGCGAATGACGACAGGCAATGGTCGATACGGCGCCGTCGCCGCCGGACACGGCGAAACCGCGGCTGCGGCGGCCGAAATTCTGGCCGATGGCGGCAACGCGTTCGATGCGGCGATCGCCGCCCTTTGGACGGCTTGCGTCGCCGAACCGGTGCTCGCCTCGCCCGGCGGCGGCGGCTTCATGATGGCGTTGCGCGACGGCCGCGCCCGTCTGTTCGATTTCTTCGTCGATACGCCGCGCCGCAAGCGCGACATTGCCGACATCGACTTTCACGAAATCCATGCCGATTTCGGCCCCGTCACCCAGGCCTTCCATATCGGCCGCGGCGCGGCCGCGACGCCGGGCTTCGTGCCGGGTATCTTCGCCGTTCATGACGCCCTGGGCACGATCCCGATGCAGCGCCTGGTCGAGCCGGCGATCCGGCTGGCGCGCGAGGGCTTGCTGGTCACCGACTTCCAGGCCTATCTCACCTCCGTAGTGTCGCCGATCCTGACCGCGAGCGCGACGGCGCGGGCGCTCTTTGCCCCGGACGGGCCGACGCTGCCCGGCGGCGCGGTCTACCGCAATCCGGACCTGGCCGAGGTCATCGAGGCGATCGCCCGCGAAGGCGTCAGGTTGGAGCGCGAGGGCGAGCTTGCCGGCGCCATGCTGGAGGGGCAGGCCGAGGCCGGACATCTGAGCGGCGACGATCTGCGCCGCTACCGGGTCGAAATCCGCGACCCCCTCGCCCGCGATATCGGCAAGGCCCGCGCCTTCTTCAATCCGCCGCCCTCGCTCGGCGGCAGCCTGATCGCAGCTATGTTCAGTGAATTAGCCGGCAAATCATCAATCGGCGGGGCGCAGCGCAGCGTCGCCCTTGCCGCCGCCATCGACTGCATCGACCGGCTGTGGCGCGAGCGGCCCGCCGCGATCGCCGCCCTTGCCGGCGCCGAGGCGATGGCCGACGGACCGCCCGCGAGCCGCGGCACCACCCATGTCAGCATCGTCGACCATGCCGGCAATGCGGCGGCGGCAACCGTCACCAATGGCGAGGGCAATGGCCACATCATTCCGGGTGCCGGCTTCATGATCAACAACATGCTCGGCGAGGAAGACATCAACCCCGGCGGCTTCCACACCTGGAAACCGGGCGTCCGGCTCGCCTCGATGATGGCGCCGACGATCGCGGCCGAGCGCAGCGGCGCGGTCGTCGCGCTCGGCTCAGGCGGCTCCAACCGCATCCGCACGGCGGTGTTCCAGGTGCTTGCCGGAACCCTGCTTTTCGGCGAGGAACTTGCCGCCGCCGTCGACCGGCCGCGGCTTCATGTGGAACGGGGCCGCCTCGACTTCGAGGACATGGCCGGCGCCGAAACCGCCGCCGCACTTCGCGCGGCGTTTCCGGACCATTTGGCCTGGGCCGAGCCGAACATGTTCTTCGGTGGCGTTCATGCGGTCGGCCGCAGCGGAGACGGCACCGTCACCGGCGTCGGCGACCGCCGCCGCGGCGGCGTCTTCGTCGTCGTCTGACGGTCTTTACCCGGCTTAATATGATAGGAATAAATACCTTCGTACCGATCTGAAGCTTGATGTCAGCCACCACCGTCATTGCGAGGCGCCGAAGGCGCCGCGGCAATCCAGATCTGAGCATGACGCTCTGGATTGCTTCCCCCGGCTTCCGCCGGGGTCGCAATGACGAGCACAAAGTGGACGGATCGACTACGGAATCACTCCCCTCCCCCTTGCGGGGAGGGGTTGGGGGTGGGGGTTGAATGACAATACACATACGCCAGCGGATGGCGCGGACGTTTGCGTATCACCCCCACCCGGCCGGCGCTTACGCGCCGTCCACCCTCCCCGCAAGGGGGAGGGTAAAATGGCGGCAGACTCGGAAAGAAATTGCCACCTCACTAACAAACGCCTCGCAAAGACGACGATAGCGACCCATAGTCCACCTTTTGGTGACTCGCGATAAATGCCTCTTGTATCAATGAACTGCAATGAGAGTCTGTGGAAATGCCTGAAGCGGACACGACCCCCCTTAATTTTGAGCGCCTGGCCGAAGCCGAAATGGCGGCGCGGGCCGCCGATTTCCGGGCCGAGATGGCGCGGCGGCGCACCGTTCGCGATTTTTCCGCCGAGCCGGTTCCCCGCGGGGTCATCGAAGATTGCGTGATGACGGCGGCATCGGCGCCGTCCGGCGCGAACCAGCAGCCCTGGACATTCGTCTGCATTTCCGATGCGGCGGTGAAGCGCCAAATCAGGATCGCGGCGGAGGCGGAGGAGAAGGCCTTCTATGACGGCCGCGCCGGCGAGGAATGGCTGGAGGCGCTCGAACCGCTCGGCACGGACTGGCGGAAGCCGTTCCTGGAGACCGCCCCCTGGCTGATCGCGGTCTTTGCGCAGCGTTCCGGGCGCGATGCCGCGGGGCGCCGGATAAAACACTATTACGTGTCCGAATCCGTCGGCATTTCAATCGGTCTCCTGATCGCCGCCCTGCACCATGCCGGCCTCGCCACCCTGACCCACACGCCGGCGCCGATGGGGTTCCTTAATGAAATCTGCGGCCGCCCGGACAACGAGAAACCGGTTGTTCTGGTCGTCGCCGGCTATCCGGCGCCTGAATGCCGGGTGCCGCGGATCGAAAAGAAGCCGATCGAAGAGGTCAGTGTCTGGCTCTAACGCCGGCGTCCGCCCATCGGATTCGCGTGTTATAAAGCCGCGCGGAACATCCGGGGCGGGCACCATGACCGATGTGAAACAGGCCTATCTGACGACCAAGGAACTCGCCGATCTGCTGCGCATCAAGGAGCGCAAGGTCTATGACCTTGCCGCGGCCGGCGCAGTCCCTTGCGTCCGCGTCGTCGGCAAGCTGCTTTTCCCCGCAGCCGAGATCGAAGCCTGGATCGGCGAGCACGGGTCGGGTCCGGCGGTCGTCGGCGGCCGCGCGCGGCCGCCCGTCGTGCTCGGCAGCCACGACCCGCTGCTCGACTGGGCGATAAGGGAATCCGGTTGCGGCTGTTCCACGCTTTTCGACGGTTCGGGCGATGGCCTCGACCGCTTCGCCCGCGGCGAAGGCATTGCCAGCGGCCTGCATTTGCGCGACGCCGACGACTGGAACGTCTCGGCGGTCCGCAACCGCTTTGCCGGCGAACCGATCGTGCTCGTCGAATTCGCCTGGCGGGAACGTGGGCTCCTGTTCCGCCGCGACGAGGCGGCGACCTTTACCGGCATGGACGACATCTCCGGCCGGCGGCTTGTCAGCCGCCAGCCCGGGTCCGGCGGCCAGATCCTCATTGAAGCGATGCTCGAAGCGCACGATTTCGAGACCCCGCCTGTTGTCGCCGCCGGTCCGGCGGCGCGCGACGAGACCGAGGCCGGCCTGGCCGTGCTCGAAGGCCGCGGCGACGTCGCCATGGGCCTGGCCGCGACCGCGCACCAGCTCCATCTGGGCTTCACGCCGCTCCTGAAGGAACGCTTCGACCTGCTCGTCGACCGGCGCGCCTGGTTCGAGCCGCCATTCCAGACGCTCTATCGATTTTTGAGCTCGCCGGCGCTCGCCGCGCGCGCCGAGGCGCTCGGCGGCTACGACCTTGCAGGCTTCGGCACGGTTCATTTCAATGGCTCTTGAGCCGGCTTATATTAAATGGCGCTTTCATATCCCTCTGCGATTGGCTCTTGTCCAACCCGCCTCCTTCGACCGCACCCCCGACCCCTTTCCTTGCAGGGAGGGGAGCATCGGCGGCGTCCTCCAACGTCATTGCGAGCCGGCGTCAGCCGGCGCGGCAATCCAGTTCTGAGCATGACGCTCGGGATTGCTTCCCCCGGCTTCCGCCGGGGTCGCAATGACGCCGGCAAGGCACCGGGTTCAACCCTCCCCCTTGTGGGGAGGGTGGACCGCGCGAATGCGCGGGCCGGGTGGGGGTGAGCCGTAAGCGTATGCGCGATCCGGCAGCGTTGTTGTTTTTTTCAACCCCCACCCCCGACCCCTCCCCACAAGGCGGAGGGGAGAAAGTGCGCCGCCGCAATGTCGATGCGAGCCGCGGGCAGCCGGCTTAGTTGGTGGCGCCGCCGGCGTTCGGGAAGAAAAGCTGCTGGCCCTCAAGCCGGAAGCCGGCGATCGCCCGCTGGCCGTCGGCGCCGGTCAGCCAGTCGATGAAGCGCTGGCCTTCATCGGCCTTCACCCGTTTGTGCTTCTGCCGGTTGACCAGGATCACGCCGTAGGGGTTGAACAGCCGGTCGTCGCCCTCGACCAGCACCCTGAAATCGCCCTTGTTGGAAAACGCGATCCACGTCGCCCGGTCGGTCAGCACATAGGCGCCCATGCCGACGCCGGCATTCAGGGTTGCGCCCATGCCCGAACCGGTCTCGCGATACCAGCCGCCGGAAGCGGCCGCGACATCAATACCGGTTTCGTCCCATAAGGCCCGTTCTTTGGTGTGGGTGCCGGAGTCGTCGCCGCGTGAGGCGAATGGCGCTTCGGCCGCGGCGATTTTCTTGAGCGCCGCCACCGCATCGCTCATGCCAGAAATGCCGGCCGGATCGGCGGCCGGGCCGACCACGACGAAATCATTGTACATGACGTCGTGGCGTTTCACGCCCCAGCCCTCGGCGACGAATTTTACCTCCGCCGCTCTGGCGTGAACCAGCAGCACATCGCCGTCGCCGTTCTTGGCGTTTTTGATCGCCTGGCCGGTGCCGACAGCGACGACGCGCACCTCAATTCCGGTTTTTTCGGTGAATTCCGGCAGGATCGCCTCGAGCAGGCCCGAATTCTGCGTCGACGTCGTCGACTGAATAATAATGAAATCGCCCGCCCGTGCACTGCCGATGGCCAATGAGGCGAGTGCGAGCGCGGCGACGGCAACAAAGCCGAGAGAGCGAAGTCCGTACATGCCTTCCTCCGACGATCTGGGGGCTCGAATTCTCACAGGACGATCTTTCCGGCGAGGAAGGCGGCCGCCTCCGCCGAGGCCGGCCGCTCAAAGAAGCGCGTCGCCGGCGTGTGCTCGGTCACCCGGCCCCCATGCAAAAACACGATATCGTCGGCGAGCCGCCGCGCCTGGCCGGCATCATGGGTAATCAGGATGATCTTTACGCCGCGGTCACGCACGGTTTTGGCGAGGTCCTCGATCGCCAGCGTCGCCGCCGGATCAAGGCTGGCGGTCGGCTCATCGAGGAAGAGCACGTCGGGTTCGAGCGCCAATGCGCGGACGATCGCCAGCCGCTGCTGTTCGCCGCCGGAGAGCACGCGGGCCGGCCGCTGCGCCACATGATCGAGCCGCGCCAGCCGCATGAGCTCGTCGCGCCGCCCGGCGATGTCCGGCACGGCGCGCAGCTTCAGCGCAAAATCGATATTGGCGGCGACCGACCGGCGCAACAGCACCGGTTTCTGGAACACCATGGCCTGGCGCCGGCGGATGCCGTCGTCGAGCGCCCGGCCGGCCCAGCTTATCCGGCCGCTGCTCGCGCGGACGAGGCCGTGCAGCAGCCGCAACAGCACGCTCTTGCCGGCGCCGTTCGGGCCCATCACCGCGGTGATGCCGCCATGGTCGAGGCGGAGATCGACCGGGCCGAGCAGCGGCCTGCCGGCGATCGCATAGCGCAGGCCCTCGACGACGAGCGGCATCAGTGCCGCCCGGCGTTGTCCAAATTCATCGGCCTCAGACATGGGACGCCGGCACCGTCCCGGCCCGCAGCGCCGAGACGGCGCCGTTGACGGCGATCGCCACGATAAGAAGCACGATGCCGAGCGCCAGCGCCAGCGCCAGATCGCCCTTGGAGGTCTCCAGCGCGATCGCCGTCGTCATCACCCGCGTCACGTGATTGATGTTGCCGCCGACGATGATGACCGCGCCGACCTCGGCGATCGCCCGGCCGAAGCCGGCCAGCGCCACCGTCAGGAGCGCCGCCCGCGCATCCCAGAGGAGGGTGGCGATCGCCCGGCCCCAAGACACCACCATGGAGCGGAAAAGTTCGGCACATTCGCCGTGCCTGTCCTCGATCACCTGGCGCGACAGCGCCGCGACGATCGGCGTGACCAAGAGCGCCTGGGCGATGATCATCGCGCCCGGCGTATAGAGCAGGCGCAGCACGCCGAGCGGACCGGCATTCGACAGCGCCATATAGACAAGCAGCCCGATGACCACCGGCGGCAGGCCCATCAGCGTGTTGAGGACGACGATGACGAGGCCGCGGCCGGGAAACCGGGTGGTGGCGATAAGCGCCCCGACCGGCAGGCCGATCAGCGCGGCGATCAGCACCGCCGAGAGCGTCACCTGCAAGGACAGGCCGACGATTTCGTAGAGATCGGCGTCGAAGGACGCGAGAAGCGAGAACGCCAACGTGAATGCGCCTGCAAAATCCTGCATTTTCTGTCGATATCTTCTGTTTTCTCCGAAGAGAGGAAGATAGCGGAATCAAGAGTGGGATCAAGCAGGGGAAAACTGCCGGAGAGAAGATGAAAGGCACTTTCTCCGGTCGCGATGACCGGGTCATCGCGACAGATCCAAAACAGAAAACGGCAAACGGGACGGCGAAGACCTTCGTCTTTGCCGTCCCGTCGCTCTCCCGCGGCCGCAATTGCGGCCCCGATGGTGATCAATTGTAGACCCGGTAGCACTTCTTGACCCGGACCCAGCGATAGCGGTGGTTCCGCTTGACCCGGACTTTCTTCCACTTGCAGACCTTGCGGTAGCCGCCATGGTAATGGCGCGGCGCGCCGGTGGTGATGTGGATGCCGCCGCCATGGCCGTAAAGGCCGAAACTGATGCCGCCGGCATGGGCAGCGGACGGCAGCGCGGTGGCGAACGAGGCGGCGGCGATGGCGGCGATAACGGTCTGCTTCAACATGTCTTCTCTCCTCTGGGTTCGTTTCGTTCCGGCCTGGGGTTTGACCGGGAGGTCGTTTCGTTTTCTTCGATGATTGGAGCGTAGACGGCGCCCCGCCCGGCCGATGTGATGGCCGTCACGGTTTGGCGGTTTTGGGGAATTACGCGATCTCCCCGGTCGCCCTGCCGGTCGGGAGCACAACGCACCCCTGATCGGTTGCGCCTGCCATACGCGACATTCAGCATAGTTGCGGAAAAACCGACCGGAACTAGAGCAAGTTGCGGCCATATTGAACCATTCTGACGAGGCCATTTTGCGTCAAGATCAAGCGAAAAACGCAGAACATATCCGCCGATACGTTCGAGGCTTTTCACGCCGGGATTGGCGCAAAAGGGCCCGTCCCGAAGGGTTTTGCCCCGCCGGGCGGCTGAACGCGCCCGATCCTCGCCCGATGCCCGGCATCGCGCTCCGGTACGGGCACGCCCATCCGCACACGGCGGATGCAAAACAGAATTGATTCAATATGGCCGCAATTTGCTCTAAAGGCCATGAGCCGCTTATCCGCGGCCGTTGCGGAGCAGTGGATGGGCGACGAATTTCCCGAGCAAACCGAGGATCAAACGGACCCGATGCGGGAGCCCATGAGCCTCTGGTTCTGGCGCGGCGTGCGCGGCCTCGGTTCGGTGCCGGCCATGGTGCTCGCCGCCTCTTTCGTCGGCTATGGGGCGCTTGCGCGTGAAACCGGGCTCGACCTCGGCCACACGGTCTTTGCCGCCGGGATCATGTTCGCCCTGCCCAACCAGATCGTGCTGATCGGGGCGATCGGCGCCGGTGCGGGACTGTTTGCCGCCGCGCTCGCCGTGGCGCTGTCGGCGGTCCGGCTCCTGCCCATGACCATGTCGCTGATGCCGCTCTTGCGCGGGCCGTCGGCGACGAAGCCATGGCTGCTGACGGTCTCGCATGTGATGGCGGTGACCTCCTGGGTCGAGGCGATGCGCAATCTGCCGGCGCTGCCGCGCCCGGCGCGGATCTACTGGTTCAGCGGTTTCGCCGCCGGCATCGTGCTGCTCAACGTGCCGATGGCGGCGGTCGGATGGCTGCTTGCGGCAAGCGTCAGGCCGGAATTCGCCGCAGCGCTCGGCTTCCTCACCCCGGTCTATTTCCTGTTGTCGCTGACCGCCGCCAGCCGCTTTGCCGCCGACAAATGGGCGATGGCGTTCGGCCTGGCGCTGGCCCCGGTCTTTCATGCGATTACGCCCGAGACCGATCTGTTGTGGACCGGCATCGTCGGCGGCATCCTCGCCTACGGGATGCACCGGCTGCGGCTCGGGCGGAGCATCTGATGCTGGCCTTCGACGCCCTCGACGCCTGGTGGTGGCCCTATCTCTTCATCGTCATCGCCGGCTGGCTGGTCACCGATTTCTGGCGGTTTCTCGGGGTTTTTCTGGCCGGCAACCTGTCGGAAGATTCCGAGATCATGGTGCTCGTGCGCGCTATCGCCACCGCGCTGGTCGCCGGCGTCATCGCCCGCATCGTGCTTTTCCCGACCGGCTCGCTGGCGGGGTCGCCGCTGCTGCTGCGCGTCGGCGCGGTCGTCGCCGGATTCGCCGTCTTCTGGTGGGTCCGGCGCAACCTCTTTCTCGGCCTGCTGGTGGCCGAGATCGTGCTGCTCGGCGGCTGGCTGCTAATCGGGTAGCCGAGGCCCCGCAACGTGCAAGGACTTTGTCGATGGCGCGGCGGTCATGCCTCTGCGGTTCTAGCCGCCGAGCGCCGCCCGGATTTTCTCGGCATTTTCGGCGAGCACCGCCTGGTCCGCCATCTGCCCGGTATGCGGCCGCAGCTTCTGGTCGCCGAAGCGCGGGATCACGTGGAAATGCAGGTGAAAAACCACCTGGCCGGCATCGGCCTCGTTGAACTGCTGGACCAGAATGCCGGGCGCCGCGAACGCGGCCATGATCGCGCGCGCGATCTTCTGCGTCGTCGCCATGACCGGGGCAAGCAGCGCCGGGTCGGCATCGAGGATGTTGCGGGCCGGCCGCTTCGGGATAACGAGCGTGTGGCCGTCGGCGCGCGGCATGATGTCGAGGAAGGCAAACGTGTCGTCGTCCTCATAGACTTTGTGGGCGGGAAGTTCGCCGCGCAGGATTTTTGCGAAAATGTTGTCGTTGTCGTAGGCCGGCGCCGACATGGAAACCACCCCCCTGAAGAAATCCGAATGGAGCTTATGTTTCAGGCGTCGGCGCCGGGGTCAAGCCGGTCTCGCGTTTGTATGGGGCATATTCGCCGAGGATGCGCGCCTCGAAATCCACATGGGCGCGTTCGCGCGAAAGAAAATCGGCGACGGCGGCGCGGAAGCCGGGGTCGGGAAGGTAGTGGGCCGAAAAGGTGATGGTCGGCAGATAGCCGCGGGCGATCTTGTGGTCGCCCTGGGCGCCGGCCTCGACGCGGGCGAGCTTCGCCGCGATCGCATAGTCGATCGCCTGATAGTAGCAGAGTTCGAAATGCAGGAATTGGTGGTGCTCGGCACAGCCCCAATAGCGGCCGTAGAGCGTGTCGGAGCCGATGAAATTGAGTGCGCCGGCGATCCGCCTTCCGTCGTGCAGCGCAAAGACGAGCAGCACGTCGTCGGCCATGCGCTCGCCGATGGCCGCAAAGAAGCGGCGGTTGAGATAGGGCCGGCCCCATTTGCGGCTGCCGGTATCGATGTAGAAGGCGAAGAAATCGTGCCAGTGGGCCTCGGTGATGTCGGCGCCGGTGACCCTCTCGATGGTGAGCCCGGCGGAGAGCGCATCGCGGCGTTCGCGCCGGATTGCCTTGCGTTTGCGCGAGGAAAGCGCGCTCAGAAACGCCTCGAAATCGGCATAGCCGGCATTGTCCCAGTGGAATTGCTGGCCGGTGCGCTTGAGGAAGCGCTGTTCGCCGAGAAGCGCGCTCTCGGCTTCGCTCAGGAAATTGACATGGGCAGACGAGAGGCCGTGCCGGTCGGCCAGCTTTGAGAGCGCCGCCCCGAGCAGGCGCCGGTGAAGTTCGGCATCCGGCCCGGGCCGGACGATGAGCCGCTGCCCGGACACCGGCGTGAACGGCACCGCGGCCAGGAGCTTTGGATAATAGCGGCCGCCGGCCCGCTCATAGGCATCGGCCCAGCCGTGATCGAACACGTATTCGCCGAAGGAATGGTCCTTCAGATAGCACGGCACAAGGCCGAGGATTTCGCCCGACCTGCTTTCGAGCACCAGGTGATGGGCGCGCCAGCCGGTCTCGACATCCGCCGATCCGGACTCTTCCAGCGACCACAGAAAGTCATGCGACAGGAACGGATCGTAGGCGGGCAGATCGTCCAGCACCGCTGCGTCCGCCGCCAGCCGGCGCGGATTGGCGACCGCGTCCCAGCGGTCGCGGTCGATTTCGGAAAGCGAAGGGAGCACGCGCACCTGCGCCGCGGTCATCGGCTCCAGCCTCTTTTATTGGCTTAGCTGCAAAGGTAAGGGAAAAGCCGGCGGTCTCAAGGCGCCGGCAGAACTTCCGCATCAATCGGGGCGAAAACCCTCGAAGATCATCTGATCGGCATAACGGCGGGCGCGGCGCCGTTCAGCCGGCGTGCGCACGGTCCAGGTCAGCAGCGGGGCGCCGGCCAGCCATTTTGCAACAAGCGGCGCAATCGACGGCAGCCCGTCAATGTCATAGGCAACGAAATGCGGCTTGGTCGACAAGGCATGCAGCATGTGGCGCAACCGGAAGCGCTGCCAGGCGGTCAGGCCGAAGCGGCGCCAATATCGGCGATCCCGGTAGCCTCCCGAGACGATGCCGCGCGGGATCCACGGCTCGGCGGCGGCGATGGCCGCGACCGAGCGCGGATCGAACGACATCAGCGCGATCGGTCCGGGATGGCCGGCGACGAGCGCGGCGGCGCGACGCTCCAGCGTCCCGACATCGGCCCACTGGCTCTTGATCTCGACGATCAGCGGCGCCCTGTCGCCGACCTGCTCGATAAGCTCGCCGAGCGTCTGCATGCGGTCACCGGACCCGGCAAGTTCGATCGTCTTCAGTTCGGCGGCAGTCCTGTCGGCGACCCGGCCTGTTTCGTCGGTCAGCCGGTCGAGCGTGTAGTCGTGGAACACCATCGCCTCGCCGTCGGCCGAGAGCTGGATGTCGCACTCGACCGCGAAACCGGCATCGAGCGCGGCGGCGAACGCCGTTTCGGTGTTTTCGACGATGCCCTGTTCGCGGTCGTGCAGCCCGCGATGGGCGATCGGCCGCGCGGCGATCCAGTCGAGGCCGGCCATGCGGTCTTAAGCGATCTCGAAGACGGCATCGATCTCGACGGCGACGCCGAGCGGCAGCACCGGCGCGCCGACGGCGAAGCGGGCATGGCGGCCGGCCTCGCCGAACACCTCGACCATCAGGTCTGACGCGCCGTTGACGACGGCGGGCTGCTCGGTGAAGGCGGCGGTGGAACTGACGAAGGCGCCGAGCTTGACGACGCGGGCGACACGATCGAGATCGCCGAGCGCGGCCTTGGCCTGCGCCAATATGTTGATCGCGCATTGGCGCGCCGCGGCCTGGCCGGCGGCAACGTCCATGTCCGCGCCGAGGCGTCCTTTGTGCGCGGTTCCGCCGGGCGCGACCGAAATCTGCCCCGAGACGAAAAGCATGTTGCCGGAAACGACATACGGAACGTAGTTCGCCGCCGGCGCCGGCGCGGCGGGCAGCTCGATCCCGAGCGCATTCAGTTTCGCTTCCGCAGTTCCGGCCATTTGCGCCGTCCTTTCGTCCGTTTCCGCAGGTGATGCAAACCGATGATCGGCGGATCGAACACGTTCGCGAGCCTGCCGTCAATCGCCGAACGATCGACACATTTACGAATGAGAATTATGGAGGTCGGGGGGCGCCGCCTTGTCGGGACGAAACGGCGCAGCACACCGGTCTTTTTGGGAATTTGTTTGCGGATCAGGGCCGGGGCGGCGACAATCCCGCGTGGGAGCAAAGAGAATCGAGGATCGGGTGGGACGCGCATCCTGTTTGCGGACATTGCTGATCGGGCCGGTCGCGCTGCTCGTCACACTTGCGGCGGCGCCGGCCGCGGCCGCACCGCTCGCGGCGGCCGATCCGCGCCTGGCGATCGCCGAAAAGTTCATTCCGCACCGGGCCGTCTACGATCTGAGCCTCGGCGAGGCCAATGACGACAGCGGGATCACCGCGCTGCGCGGCCGCATGGTGTTCGAATTCACCGGCGCGGTCTGCGAAGGCTATGCGGTCAATTTCCGCTTCGTCACCGAGATCTTCGACGGCGAAGGCAATGCCCAGATCAGCGATCTGCGCTCCGCCTCGTTCGAGGGCGGGGCGGCGGAGAACTATCTGTTCACCTCGCAGACCTATGTCGGCGAGAAGCTGACCGACGAGACCAAGGGCAATGCCGAGCGCGACGACGGCCGCATGACGGTCAGCCTCAAAATGCCGGCGGACAAGGAATTCTCCGTCGCCGACCGGGTCTATTTCCCGACCGAGCACCTGATCGAGGTGGTCGCGGCCGCGGTTGACGGCCGCACCTTCCTGCACGCCGATGTCTATGACGGCTCGGAAACCGGCGACAAGGTCTATCCGACCGCAACGGTCATCGGCCGGCCGACCACCGACAAGGCGGAGCCCGGCAAGAACAGCGCCGAGGTGGCGCTGCTGCCCGACGAGATGGTGGCGCAGCCGCGCTGGCCGGTGGCGATCAGCTATTTCGAGCCGGTCGGGACCGGCGAGCAGACGCCGATCTACGAACTGCATTTCCTGCTCTATGAAAACGGCGTCAGCCGGCGGATTGAAATGGGCTATGGCGATTTCTCGATTCTGGGCCATTTGAAGAAGCTGGAAATCCTCGACCCGCCGCCCTGTGCGAGGACGAAGTAGCGCCAGCGACGCGCTTTAGTGGTGATGAGCGCGCGCTGCACACAGCCGACGCCAAACGTCTATCCGGCTCTAAGCCACAGGTTCGGCAGGGCTCAATCGCCGATAGGCGAGCGATATCGCGCTGGCGAGCAAAAAGGCCTGAAGAAGCGAAAAAATGGTGGTGGTTCCGGCTATGAGCAGCAAAGAAACGATTCCTCCTGCCGGAATGGCTGACATCAGCATCATGAAGAAATCGCCGACGGTCACGATGACACCCTCAACCAGCGCAACGCCGAAAAACTGGCCTGTGAGCTGAGGTGTCATGCGCCACGACCACATGATACCTCTCGATTTGCGGCCAATTGCGGCTTCAACCAAATAAGGCGACAGCCGAAGAACAACGGTCGTGACAATCGTTGCCAAAAAAAACGAAATTATTTGCAATAGAAATGTCGAAAGGAAAAAATAGTCGATATCCTTTGTAAGAATTCCATCATATAGAAAATACAACGGAATTGCTAAAGGAAGAACAATAGTTGTAATTATTAGAGTTCTTAATAGATAAACAATTGTATTTGGGATGAGGTATCGCCAATTTTCCCATATTTTTTCGTCAAGTATGATTTGTCGATGCCACATTACGATAATCAAACCGATCAATATAAGAAAAAGTATTAGGAATAAAATAGATTGAATGACTACGATTTGTGAAGCGCCGATTAACGATTCGTTGGCAAGGCCAAAAATTTCCGTCGGGGTAATTAAGCTAAATGAAATGGCAAAAAGAAACACTAAAATCGCCGGTGCTATGCCCAGACGCCATAGTTGATTCCGGTGTTCGAACATGTAAACCAATGCTTCAAATGCCAAATCGAATAAACGCATTTCTTCGTCACCATGAAAACTATATTCTACTGTCTGTTCCAAATTACATTGCTAAGTTGTATCGAGTTGCAAAAATGACATTGCCCCAAAAAATTCGCAACACCCGTTTGTGGTATCGCCCAATCGCCAGGCCACTATGATCGTCGGCCGTTCTGAAAACCGTTATTCTGTAGTTGGTTATGTGGACACCGAAGGTCGCTTCGCACACTGCGCGACACAGCCGAGTTTTCCGTCCTGCCGGGCTTGTCCGGTTTAGGCGTTTTGGGATGGTGTCGATCCCCCCTCCATCGTCATTGCCCGCTCCCAAGCGGGCAATCCAATGGCGGTCCGTTATCCAGAAGCGCTTGAGTTCTTTCACCAATGCGTTGGCAGGTCGACAGGCCAATGGACCACCCGGACAAGCCGGGTGGTGACACAGGAGGGGTGGTGGTGATGATGTTTGTGTCGTGAAGTTGTTTCGTTGTCCCGGATGGGAATTTGCAGTTTGGTCCGGCCTTAGAGGAGAAACCCCTCGATCGCCTGTTCGATGAGGGCGCGGTTCTGCGCGTCGCGCCGGTAGAGGGCATAGGTCGGGATGGTGATTTCGGGCGCCCCCTCGACCCTGAAGAGGCGGCCGCGCCGCAATGGCCGGACCACCTGGCGCAGCGGAAAATAGCCGGTCCCGCCCGAGACCATCATATAGCGCAGCGCGAACTCGCCGGAGCCGAACGCGATCTTGCGCGGCGGCAGGTTGAGCCCGGCCTGGGCGAACTGGACGTTGAAATCGCGACCCCAGTCGAGCCCGATCAAGCCGGGAAGATCGGCATCGCCGGCCCGGCCCGGCTGCGATGAGACCAGCACCATGCGCTCGTTGAAGACCGGGGTCGCCGTCAGGCTCGCGTCGCCGCGCCCGATATCGGTGATGACCACGTCGAGCGTGCCCTGTGCCACCGCAGCCGTCATGTCGGCGAAATAGTCGAATTCGAGCGCCTGCACCACATCGGGCATGTTCTCCTCGATCCAATAGGCCCATTCGATCAGGAGCAGCGACCAGACGCTGAGCTGGGTGCCGATATTGAGCGTGCGCCGGGCTGCGCCGCGATCGCCAACCGCACCGACCGCCTGTTCCCAGGAGCGCACGATGCGCTCGGCAAAGGGCAGGAACGAGCGCCCGGCGTCGGTGAGGCCGGCGCCGCGGCGGCCGCGCTCCAACAGGCGGGCGCCGAGCTGGTCCTCGAGCACCTTGATGCGCGCCGAAACGGTCGCCTGGGACACCGAAAGACGGTTCGAGGCGGCGTGAAAGCCGCCGGCGGCGGCGACCATGACGAAGGTGCGGAGCGCGGCGATCTGCATGCCCGATCGATAGCATATCCCGATCGAAACGCACAAAATAATTTGCTTTTCCGTTCATGCGATTCCGCCCATCATGGCGACAGTCAAGTCACGGCAAGCGGGGATCGTGCGATGGAATACGTCAACTGGATCCGCATGGAGGACGGCACGCAGGAGGAGTTCGACCTGATCATGGAGTCCGAGCGGCGGTTCAACGAGGACATCGTCGACCGCGTGCTGGCCCAGCTCAGGCTGCTCGACAAGGATTACGGCGGCTACAGGATCACCCGCTACCAGCACTGCCTGCAGTCGGCGACGCTCGCTTATCGCGACGGCGCCGACGAGGAGATGATCGTCGCGGCCCTGCTGCACGATATCGGCGACGTCATCGCCCCCTACAATCATTCCGAACTCGCCGCCGCGGTGCTGAAGCCGTATGTGTCGGAGAAGACCCACTGGATCATCAAGCACCACTGCACCTTCCAGGGCTATTACTACAATCACTATCTCGGCGGCGACCGCCACGCCCGCGACAAGTTCAAGGATCATCCCTGGTACGACGACGCGGTCTATTTCTGCCACCACTACGACCAGAACGCCTTCGACCCGGATTACGACACGCTGCCCCTCGACTTCTTCGCGCCGATGGTGCGCCGCGTGTTTTCCACCAAGGCGCCGGTGCACCTGGAACTCGTCGACGAGGCGGCTGGGTAGGGGGGCGATGTCCTGGTCGAGCGACTACGTCACGCACCGCCCCCGTGAAAACGGGGGCCCATTGCCCGGGGCAGCGCTGTATGCCGCTTGCGGTTTCGGTAAGGCCCCTCATCCCTCTTATCGGTATTTGGCTTTGGCGATTGCCAATGGACGCCCGCTTTCGCGGGCGAGGTGCAGGTTGGAAATTCCTGCGAACAACCAATGCCTTGCACAGGAGACGCCTCCATGACCATGACCGGGCGGCAACGCCTGATGACCGCGCTCAGGCTCGGCACGCCCGACCGGGTGCCGACCTGGGACTGGTTCGACGAGGCGGTGACGCTCGGCGTCGCCGACCTCATCGGCCTCAAACACCACGACCGGGCAACGACGCTGCGCAAGGGCGACGAGACCGCCCAGTCCGTCGATCTCTACTGCCGCGTCGTCGAAGCGCTCGATGTCGACGGCACGTCGAGCGTCTATAACACCGGCCTTAAGGCGGAGAACGCCGATTTCGGCCGCGACAAATATGGCCGCGGCTACATATTGAGCGAATTCGGCATGCCGGCGATCATCGAGGCGGCCGTGGCGGATACCGCCGAACTGGCCGGCTACGACATGATCTCGCGGCTGGAGAAATCGGATTTTAACGGGTTGCGCACGGTCATCGACCGGCTCGGCGACGTCCGCGCCCATTGCCTCAACCTCAACGGCCCGTTCCAGGAGGCGTGGAACATCGCCGGCGGCATGGACAAGCTGATGCTCGCCTTCCTCGACGATCCCGAATACGCCCTCGGCGTGCTGCGCCTCGTCACCGACTTCAACAAGGTGGTGATGACCGAGGCGGCCGCGGTCGGCGCCGATTTCTTCATGGTCGACGGCGATCTCACCGGCAACGACTTCCCGCTGATGTCACCGGAGCATTTCCAGGCCTTTATCCTGCCGTTCAAGCGCGAGATGGTCGACCACGCACACGGGCTCGGGCGGCCGATCGTCAAACATTCGGACGGCAATATGTGGTCGCTGATCGACCACATTCTGGACGCCGGCTTCGACGGCTTCCACCCGGTGCAGCCGCAATGCATGGACATGGCCCAGACCAAGGCGCATCTCTACGGCCGCTCTTGCGTTTTCGGCAATGTCGACTGCCTCGACATCATGGTGCTCGGCGATGCCGAGGCGACGCGGGCGGACGCACGGCGATCGATCGACGAAGGCGCGCCCGGCGGCGGCTACGTCTTCTGCTCGTCGAACTCGCTGCATCCGGGCTGCAAGCCGGAAAACGTCATCGCCATGTTCGAGGTCGCCCGCGACTATGGCCGCTACGACCGGATCGCCAATCGGCCGCGCCGGATCGCGCGGCCCGAACAGGAACAGGCGCGGGCGCGGCGGCAGACCCGGCGCCGCGCCGGCCGGAGCGCAGCGGCGTAGCACTTAAGGCAATAAATATCGAGCTGCCGAATTGGGAATCGGTGCCAATTTCGCCGTCATCACCTCGGTTGAGTTTTGGTTTTCGCGGCAGCATCTCTGATGCGTGCGTTGATGATTGCGAGGCGGTTTTGGGCGGCGTGGCAATACAGCGGCGAGTTTGCCGCTGGTTTACCCTCCCCCTTGTGGGGAGGGTGGGCGGCGCGTAAGCGCCGGCCCGGTGGGGGTAAATCGCTGACGTATTTTTCGGCGGGCAGCGTTGGACTATTTTCTTTTTTTTGACCCCCACCCCCGACCCCTCCCCACAAGGGGGAGGGGAGTAGTGCCGCAGTCGCCTTGTCCTGTTTGCGACCGGCGCCGCGCCGGCCGGAGCGCTGCGGCGTAATTCCGCCGCTCTATTTGCCCGGCTCGCGCCGGCTCTGCTTTGGCCGGTCTGGATCGAGCGTGATACCGAGCTTCAGCGTGTCCTTGCCGAATTTCTCCCGGATCGTATCCATGGCGTGCTCGGCCGCCGCCCGGCGGTGGGCGCCCTCGTCGACGAGGTCGTCCGGGTCGGCGAGCTTCGGATCGCCGAAATCGGCGACGCCGGCGCCGATCAGCCGAAACAGCGTGCGGCCGTCCGCTTCGCGATCGAGCAGGTCGGCGGCCGTCCGGAAGATGCGGTCGGCAAGCTGGGTCGGATCGGCGAGCCGGCGCGAGCGCGTGCGCAGCTTGAAGTCGGCGGTCTTGAGCTTCAGCGTCACCGTCGTCCCGGCCAATCCGGCCGCCTTCAAGCGCGACGAAACTTTTTCCGAGAGCCGCCGCAGGGTGCGGCGCAGCGCGGCGCGGTCGCCGATATCGGTGTCGAAAGTGGTCTCGGCGCTGATGCTCTTGGCCGGGCTGTTGGGCGAAACGCGGCGATTATCGATGCCGCGGGAAAGCTGCCCCAGGCGCAAGCCGATGGCGCCATAACGGCGGCCGAGATCGCTTTCCTCCATAAGCTGCAATTGGGCAATGGTGCGGATGCCGTCGCGGGCGAGCTTTGTCTGCATCGCCTTGCCGACGCCCCAGATGAGGCCGACCGGCTGCGATCCGAGGAAATCATAAGCCTCGGCGCGGCCGAGTACGGAAAAGCCACGCGGCTTGTCGAGGTCGGAGGCGATCTTGGCGAGGAATTTGTTGTGGGCAAGGCCGACGGAGACGGTGATGCCGATCTCGGCCTCGACGCGGGCGGCGAACCGGGCGAGCGTCTCCGCCGGGGGCCCGTGATGGACCCGCTCGGTTCCGGAAAGGTCGAGAAATGCCTCGTCGATCGACAGCGGCTCGACGAGCGGCGTCAGCGCCAGCATCAACTGGCGTACCTCGCGCCCGACCGCCGCGTATTTCGCCATATTCGGCGGCAGCACCACCGCCTCCGGGCACGCCTTCAAGGCCTTGAACATGGGCATGGCGGAATGGACGCCCGACATGCGCGCGATATAGCAGGCGGTGGAGACGACGCCGCGGCGGCCGCCGCCAACAATGAGGGGCCGGTCGGCGAGCGAAGGATCGTCGCGCTTTTCGATCGCCGCATAGAACGCATCGCAATCGACATGGGCGATCGTCAGCGCCGTCAGTTCGGGATGCGCCACGAGCCGGCTGTGCCCGCACGCCGGACAGCGCCGCGACCGCGCCGCCACCCAGGCAAAACAATCGCGGCAAAGCGTTTTATTGTCAGATGGTTCCTTACGTTTGTTCAAGTTTTTTATCATGACGGTTCCGCCGGTCCCCGGCCAGTGACTCTAGGCCTGCGCCGCGGGGCGCACAATGGCGCGGACGGGGCGCTGTGGCCCGGCTTACGGCCACAGGCGGGCGGCGCCGCGCACGCCGCTGGCATCGCCATGGCGGGCGCGCACGATTTTTACCCGCGGATTGCGCGCGAAAATGAAAGGAAGGGTTGCCGCGGGCAGGCCCTCCGCCAGGCCCGGCAGGTTGGAGACGCCGCCGGCAAGCACGACGATCTCGGGATCGACGATGTTGATGACCATGGCCAGGCCGCGGCCGACCCGGTCGCGATGGCGGGCGAGGCTTGACTGCGCCGCGTCATCGCCCGCGACCGCCCGTTCGGCGATGTCTTCTGCGGAGAAATCCTCGCCCGTGATCCGCAAATGGTCGGCGGCGAGGCCGGGACCGGAAACCCAGGTCTCCATGCAACCGGCCTTGCCGCACCAGCAGCCCGGTCCGGGGGTTTCGTCCGGTCGCGGCCAGGGCAGGGGATTGTGGCCCCATTCGCCCGACGTGGCGTTGGGGCCGGCGAGCAGGCGGCCGTCGATGACGACACCGGCGCCGCAGCCGGTGCCGAGAATGACGGCAAAGACCGAGCGGGCGTCGGCGGCGGCGCCGTCGCAGAATTCCGAAAGCGCGAGGCAATCCGCATCATTGGCGAGCCGCAGCGGGCGGTCGATGGCCGCCCGCAAATCCTCGTCGAACGGCTTGCCGATCAGCCACACCGAATTGGCGTTCTGCACTTTGAGGTCGACCGGCGACAGCGATCCGGGAATGCCGATGCCGACGGTGCCGCGAACACCGGTCTCGGCCTCGGCCGCGGCGACCAGGCCGGCGACCGCGGCGATCGTCCCGGCATAATCGTCGCGCGGCGTCGACACCCGGCGCTCGAACACCACACGATCATCGGCATCGAACGCGATCGCGGCTATCTTGGTGCCGCCGAGATCGATACCGATGCGAAGGGGCGAGGTGTCGGCGGTCATCATAGACGCTCATGCTCCGATTGAGCGGCGTCAAGGGCGCGGTCTATGAAGGCGGCGGCCTCGGCCCAGTCGCTGGTCCTCAAATGTATTCCGGCGATATCGCCGGCGAGGCGGGCGAACCGCAGATCGGCGATGAAATGGACGATATGGGTGGCAACGCCGCCGTCGCGCACCGAAACGAGATTGGTCGGGCTGTCGTCGAGAAAGACGATCGGGGTCCGGGCCCGCGCCGACAGCGCGGCGACCGCCGGTCCCTTGGGGCCGGTATTGGCGACCAGCGGGTAGGGCATGCCGTGCCGCGCCAGGGTTTCGGCGCGGATCGCGGCTTGCGCTTCCGGCAGATTGGAGAGCATGACGATGTCGGCCCGCCGCGCCGCCGCGGCAAGCGCCTCGGCCGCCCCCTCGACCGGCTCTTGGTCGGCGGCGCAATCGGCGAAGAAACCGTTCAGCAGCCGGCCGACGGTCTTCTGGTCGACCGCCACACCGTCGCTCAAACGCTTGATATTGCCGGTCAATCCATAGCTGACCGCATCCAGCCGGTAGCCGTTTTCTTCGATATAGCGTTCGAAATCGACGACGAAACGGAAGGCGACCTCGTCGACATCGCAAATGACCAGCGGCCGGCCCGCCGGGGCGACCGCCGCAATGTCCGCCATTGTCACCGCAACCGGCATCAGAACGCCTCCACATGGATCGTCGGCCGCAGGCGCCGACGACCCTTCACACCAAACCTAGAGAAATTCCGCCGGCGGTTCACCGGCCAATCGACGCTGCGCGGCAACGATTCGGTCCGGTCCAAAACCGAGCGTTTCGGCACAGGCGAGCAGCAGCGATTCGTCGGAAATGATGAAATCGAGGACGCCGGCGAGGAATTTTTCGTCTTTCGCCGCCGCGCGCAGCGTGTCCGGGCCGATACCGCTCAAGGCCAGGAAATTGCTGATGTTTTCCGGATCGCCGGCGAGGAACGACAAGGCCGAGATGGCGATTTTTTCGGCATCGTCAGAATTTCGGTCCGGTCTGTCCGCCATTTTGCCTGCCGTTTGTCATTCCGAAAGGATTTCTGGCTAGATTCTCTCACCGAGAGGGGATGCGCGGAATTAAGGTCCGAATGGGGAAATCTCTGGGACGAATTCGCGTCACAACAGATAAGCCGCCGCCGCCATCACCGTCAATGTCGGCGGAACCGGTGCGCCGCAGAGAGGCCGGAATGGAAAAGACCGTTCTGATCGTCGAGGACAACGAGCTCAACATGAAGCTGTTCCACGATCTGCTCGAGGCCCATGGATACGCCACGATCCAGACCAAGAACGGATTAGAGGCGCTCGATCTCGCCCGCGCCCACCGGCCCGACCTCATCCTGATGGACATCCAGCTTCCCGAGGTCTCCGGCCTCGAAGTCACCAAATGGCTGAAGGAAGACGACGAGCTTCGCTCCATTCCGGTCGTCGCGATCACCGCTTTCGCGATGAAGGGGGACGAGGAACGCATCCGCCAGGGCGGCTGCGAAGCCTATATTTCCAAACCCATTTCCGTTGTCAAATTCATTGAAACGGTCCGCACCTATCTCGGCGAAGGCGGGCCGGGGAGGGCTGCATGACCGCGCGGGTACTGGTCGTTGACGACATTGCGGCGAATGTGAAACTGCTCGAAACCCGGCTTCAGGCCGAGTATTTCGAGGTTCTGACCGCGACCAACGGGCCCGAAGCGCTCGACATCTGCGCCCGCGGCCAGTGCGATATCGTGCTCCTCGACGTGATGATGCCCGGCATGGACGGCTTCGAGGTCTGCACCCGGCTGAAGTCGGACCCGAAAACCATGCATTTGCCGGTGGTCATGGTGACGGCGCTCGACCAGCCGGCGGACCGGGTGCGCGGGCTGGAGGCCGGTGCCGACGATTTCCTGACCAAGCCGGTCAACGACATTGCGCTCATCACCCGGGTCAAGAGCCTGGTCCGGCTGAAGATGCTGACCGACGAGCTGACCATGCGGATGGCGACCGGCAACGACCTTGCGCTCGAAGATCAGCAGGTGCTGGCCCATCGGATCAGCGGCGACGACGGCAAGATTCTCCTGGTCGATGATCGCGCCAGCTCCTATGAGCGCATCACCAAGGTGCTCGGCGGCAAATACCAGGTCGATGTGGAAACCGACCCGCAGGAATCCGTGTTCCGGGCAGCGGAAGGCGGATACGACCTCTTCATGGTCAATATGGGGATCGCCGATTTCGACGCGCTGCGGCTGTGCTCGCAGGTCCGCTCGCTGGAGCGCACCCGGCTCATGCCGGTCCTGGTCATCGTCGATCCGGAAGAAAACGCGCGGCTGCTGCGTGCGCTCGATCTCGGCATCAACGATTATCTCGTGCGCCCGATCGATCCGAACGAAATGCGCGCCCGCATCCGCACGCAAATCCGCAAAAAACGGTTCGCCTCCTATCTCCGCGACAACGTCCAGCAGACCATCGAAATGGCGATGACCGACGGCCTCACCGGCCTGCACAATCGCCGTTATCTGGAAAACCATCTGGCGACCCAGTTCAACCAGGCGGCCTCGCGCGGCAAGCCGCTGTCGCTGCTCATCATCGACATCGACTTCTTCAAGGCGATCAACGACAGCTACGGCCACGATGCCGGCGATGACGTGTTGCGTGAGTTCGCCAACCGGATCCGCGCCAATATTCGCGGCATCGATCTGGCGTCGCGCTATGGCGGCGAGGAATTCGTCGTCGTGCTGCCGGAGACGGACGCCGCACTGGCCTACATGGTGGCGGAGCGCATCCGCGCCCATGTCGCCGGCGAGCCGTTCCTGATCTATGACCGGACGAAGATGATCGAGGTCACCATCAGCATCGGTGTGGCGTCGCTGCTCGGTGCCGGCGATTCCCCGGAACAGATCCTCAAGCGCGCCGACCAGGCGCTCTACACCGCCAAGCGCGACGGCCGCAACCGCGTCGTCGCCGACGCGGCCTGACTTCATCCGCCATCGTCCGGTCTATTTCGGCGCCACGGCGACTCTGGCGGAAGCCGCGGGAAGCAACTCAATTCATTGATTTATCTGGTGGATTGCCGTGTCGCCTGCGGCGTCTCGCAAGGACGGCGCGGAGATCGCCGGCCATGGCGCGGATCTTTGAAAGCGCCGCCTGGACCAAGACCGCCAAGCGGTGACTTCATGATTAATACGCGAACAAATTCTATATCTCGCGGGAGACGTCAAGGTTAACGGGCACTCGTTAACGTTAAGCATTTACCCGTTAAGAATTTAAGCATCGTCGGCAAAGTAAAAGACATTGCGTTTGCATGTCTTTTTTATATTTTGGCAACCATAATATAAGGCGTAAAAGCGAATAGCCGACAGATTTGCCGGTATTTGCCCTAAGCGCCAACCAATACCCTGCGAATATGCTCAGGTCCGCCGCATCTCCTGAGTTCGCAGGGTCGGTCGGCTGGGGTTCGGCGGAGTGGCCTCCTCAAAAAACCGTTCCCCGCCGACCACTTTCTCTCTGAGATGTTAACGAAGTGTTTAGCGCGCTCTGTGCGCGTTCGTAGAACGGCGTGCCGGCTTCGCCTCTCGACCGGGCGTCACCGACCCTTCCGATCCTCCCGCGCTGCTCGAAACTGCGACCATGACGCGCTTGCAATCCGGGTTCGAATTCTGTAGAACAATACAAGAACAAACAGGCGGCCGCCATCACGATTGTGGAAAACCCGCCGAAAGGGAGACGGCGCGTAGGCGGGCCGCTATGGTGGCGCAGGTCCGGCACCGAAGGGCGGTTTCAACAAACGAGGAGTGGGTGATGTCGGGGAGCGTCAACAAGGTCATACTGATCGGCAATCTCGGCGCCGATCCTGAAATCCGCAGGACCCAGGACGGGCGGCCGATCGCCAATCTGCGCGTCGCAACGTCGGAGCGCTGGCGCGACCGCAACACCGGTGAGCAGCGCGAACGCACCGAATGGCACCGCGTTGTCATCTTCAATGAGGGGCTGAGCCGGATTGCCGAGCAATATCTGCATAAAGGCTCCAAGGTTTATCTGGAAGGCCAGTTGCAGCATCGCGAATGGGAGGACCGGGAGGGCCAGCGCCGGTTCACCACCGAAGTCGTGCTGCAGGGGTTCAACAGCGCGCTGACCATGCTCGACAGCCGCGGCCAGGGCGGCGGCATGGCCAATGGCGCTGCCGATTATGGCGGCGGCGGCTCCGATTTCGGCCGCTCCAGCCCGATGGACCAGCGCGACCGCCAGCCCGCCGGCGGCTCGTCGCTCGGCGACGAGATGGACGACGAGATTCCGTTTTAGGGTGGGTCGCGGGTAGGGGGTGGATTAGCACACGGCGATTGGGGACTCTTCCCTCTCCCTTTGAGGGAGAGGGATACGGAGACCCGGTAAGGCGAAGCCGAACCGCGGTCGAAGTCGGGTGAGGGTGGTCGGCGTACTACGTTTTTTAACCCCTCACCCAACCTCTCCCCTCAAGGGGAGAGGGCTTTTGGGGCGATACGCGGCCTGCGAGACGCCTCTCGCCCCGGCGGGGAAGGGGCTTTTGGGGGAATACGCGAGCGGCAAAGCTTCCGCGGCCGATTTCCTGGATGAATGCGCGAGAGTTGCGGGAGGGGAAAGGCGATGCGCATTCTCGTCACCGGCGCAAACGGTTTTGTCGGCGCGGAGATTGTCCGGCACCTGATCGCCGAAGGCCACGAGGTGGTCGGCGCCGTCCGCAATGTCGAGGATTTGCAGCGGCGTCTGCCGGGCGTTCAGCCGGTGCGGGCCGATTTTGCCGAGATGCGTGAGGCCGATGACTGGCAACCGCTGCTCGACGGCGTCGACGCCGTCGTCAATTGCGTCGGCGTCCTGGAAGAGGGCGGCCGGGATTCGCTCAATGCCGCCCATGTCGACGGCGCCGGGGCGCTGTTTGCCGCCTGCGCCGCCTACGGTCCGCGCCGGGTCGTCCATATCTCGGCGATCGGCGCGGAAAACGACGCCGGCACCGGCTATGGGCGGAGCAAGGCCGAGGGCGACGAAAAGCTGATGGCGGCGGATCTCGATTGGGTGATCCTGCGACCCTCGCTCGTCATCGGCCGCAATGTCTATGGCGGCACGGCGCTCATGCGCGGGCTCGCCGGCTTTCCGGGCATTGCGCTGTCGGCGAATATGCCCGGCGAATTCCGCCCCGTAACGATCGACGATGTGGCCGCCTGCGTCGCCCGTTTCGTCGCGCCCGAGGCGCCGTCGCGGCTGGCGCTCGACATTGCCGGCCCGGACACCATGACGCTTGGCGACCTCGTGAAGACTTACCGGAACTGGCTCGGGCTCCGCCCGGGTCTCCGCCTGCCGGTTCCGGGCGGGCTTGTCACCGTTCTCGCCGCGCTCGGTGATGTCGCCCATTTTCTCGGCTGGCGGACCGCGCTCTGCACGACGGCGCTGAAGCAGATGGCCCACAATGTCGGCGGCGATCCCGAGCGCTGGCAGCAAAAAACCGGGATTGCGGCCGAAAGCCTCGACGCCTTCCTCACCCGCAATCCGGCAACCGTGCAGGACCGCTGGCACGCGGGGCTTTATCTGCTGAAGCCGGTGGTGATTGTCGCCGTGTCCGCCTTCCTGCTCTTTGCTGGACTGGCGTATATTTTCACCACCCTAGGCTTTTACCGGTTCACGCCGATCTATGATTATGTAACTTTTCAAATTGGAATTTTGTACCTTGTCACACCAGCATTTGTTCTTCCCGGCTTCTTGTTGCTGCTTCAGAGGTGGCATCGCTTGGCCCTCCTTTTACTGATTGGAATTCAATGCGTTGCAGTAATACTTGGCCTGGTTTCTGCGGTTCTGTTCCGATCAGACAGCGCCTATGATGAAATCGAAGAAGTGCCCATCGAATTCTCAATTGCCGACGGGCTGAGCGCGCTCTCGCAAATCGGATTTTCTCTGGGAGTGATCAGCGTTGCTCTCCTCCTCCTCGTCCTCGACCGGTCGCGCTGACGATGCCCGATCCCTATCTGGCGCTGCGGCTCGCCCACATCATCGGCGCCGCCGTGTTGTTCGGCACCGGGCTCGGCATCGCCTTCTTCATGGTGATGGCACATCGCTCCGGCGATGCCGCAATCGTCGCCGCCACCGCACGCACCGTGGTCGTCGCCGACTTCGTCTTCACGACGACGGCCGTTATCGTCCAGCCGGCAACGGGCATCGCGCTCGTCTTCGTCGCCGGTCACGGTTTTTTCGATCTCTGGGTCATCGTCAGCCTCGGCCTCTATGCGGCCGCCGGGCTCTGCTGGCTGCCCGTCGTCTTCATGCAAATGCGCATGCGGCGGCTGGCGGAGACAGCAGCGCGCGAGGGTGCGCCGCTGCCCGCCGACTATCACCGGCTTTTCAGGACCTGGTTCGCGCTCGGCTGGCCGGCCTTCACCGCCGTTATCGCCATCTTCGTCCTGATGGTTTTTAGGCCGGTTTAGGGTCAGAACTGTCCGCGTCGTCCACTGCGGCCATGCCGTGCGCCTCGGCCAGCGCCCGTTCCCGCGCCTCCTCCTCGGCGTGGTGGCGCGCCGACTGCACCTCGATGAAGAGCCGCGTGACCAGCGGGAAATTGTCCTTGATGGCGCGTTCCAGCGCGTAGATCGATTCTTCGACCTTTCCGGCCGTCAGATTGTCCTCGAAATCGATCGATAGTCCGAGCAGGATGTCGTTGGGGCCGAGATGCATGGTGCGCAGTTCGTTGACGGCGCGGATGGTCGGCGTCGCCTCGACCAGGCCGCGGATCGATTTGGTCGTCTCGGTCGATGCGGACTCGCCGATCAACAGCCCCTTGGTCTCGATCGCAAGCACGATCGCCGCGGTCGCGAGAATGAGGCCGATGACCACCGAAGTGGCGCCGTCGACCCAGTCGAGCCCGGTGTATTGGGCGATCATGATGCCGACGAAGGCGACGATCAGGCCGGCCATCGCGGCGCTGTCCTCGAAAAGCACGGTAAAGACGGTCGGGTCCTTGGAGAGGCGCACCGCCTCCATCCAGCCGAGCCGGCCCTTGGTCTTGCGGAATTCCTTGTATGCCATCCACCAGGCACCGGCCTCGAAAATCATGGCGAGGATAAGCACCACATAGTTGACGATCGGGTCCTCCATGGGGTGCGGGTGCAGGATCTTGTTCACCCCTTCATAGATCGACACGCCGGCACCGACGGCGAAGATCAGGATGGCGACGACGAAGGCCCAGAAATAGATTTCGGTGCCGTAGCCGAAGGGGTGGGTGTCGTCGGCGGGCCGGTTGGCGCGGCGGAGCCCGTAGAGCAGCAGGCCCTGATTGCCGGTGTCGACCAGGGAGTGAATGCCCTCCGACAGCATCGCCGACGACCCGGTCCAGCTCGCGGCCGCGAATTTGGTGACGGCGATCAGCGAATTGCCGATAAGCGCGGCATAGATCACCATTTTCGATCCGTGGGCGGCCATCGGCTTTCCTCACACCCGTTTGATTTGCGCAGTCCCCGTGAACGCCATAGGCAAAGCCGGCGACCAGGTCAAATTCGGAGCCCAGTGATGCGGATATACGGCGCCGTTCTCGCGATGATGACGCTTCTGCCGATTGCGGCATCGGCGGGCGAGGCCGTGATCGAGAAGGTCGAACTCATGAAATCCGGGTCCGGCTATCGTGCCGATGTCACCGTGCGCCACGGCGATACCGGCTGGGATCACTATGCCAATCGCTGGCAGGTGGTGACGGCCGACGGCGCCGTGCTCGGCGAACGGGTGCTGCTGCATCCGCACGAAAACGAGCAGCCGTTCACCCGCAGCCTTTCGGGCATCGCGATTCCCGACAATGTCGCGGAAGTCTTCGTGCGCGCCCATGATTCGGTGCACGGCGACGGCCCGCTATTCGGTCCGGTGACGGTGCCGTGATAGGTCGGTATTCTGTCGTCGGGAATCGGAGGTCAGGTTGACGCAATTGACCCTCCCCCTTGTGGGGAGGGTGGACGGCACGAAGTGCCGGCCGGGTGGGGGTAAACGGCAGTCGTTTCTGTATGCCTTAGGTGTTGGTCTGTTTTCTTGTTTCGACCCCCACCCCCGACCCCTCCCCACAAGGGGGAGGGGAGTGAACACGCCGGAGCCGCGCCATAACAAACGCAATGTGCCTCCCTTGACGGCGGATAATATATTCATATATTCGAAAACTTGTAAGTATTGAAACGAGGATATCCATGCGGGTGCCCGAAAAAAGATGGCTGACCGCGTTTCGCGGTTTTTTTCTCCTCACCGTGGCGGTGGTCGGGACCTCGCCGGCGGCGGCCGACGGGTTCGTCGTTGAAATCCGCGAAATCGCCGACATGAAGGCGGTGTTCGGAACCGTGCAGGCGGCCGACGTGATCGCCGCCCGCGCGCGCATATCGGGCACGGTCGCCAGCCTCTCGGTCGACGAGGGCAGTGCGGTGACCGGCGGTGCGGTCGTGGCCGTCGTCGGCGATCCCAAGCTCGCGCTGCGGATCGAGGCGCTGGAGGCCGAGATCAAGGCGCTGAAATCGGAGGTCGAGAACGCCCGTACCGCGCGCGATCGCGCCGCGACGCTCTTTTCCCGCGGCACCATCGCCAAGGCGCGCCTCGACCAGGCCGAGACCGCGCTGGAGGTGGCGGAGAACAAGATGAAGGCGAGCCAGGCGCAGCGCTCCGTCGTCGTCCAGCAGATGAGCGAGGGCGCGGTGCTGGCGCCGTCCTCGGGCCGGGTGCTCGCGGTGCCGGTGACGGCCGGCAGCGTCGTCATGCCCGGCGAGACCATCGCCACGATCGCCACCGACCGCTATATCGTCCGCCTCGAACTGCCCGAGCGGCACGCCCGCTTCATCGCCATCGGCGACCGCGTCCTCGTTGGCCGGCGCGGCCTCGACAAAGAGGGGGGCGCGCGCAGCGAAGGCCGTCTCACCAAGGTCTATCCGGAACTGTCCGGCGGCCGCGTCGTCGCCGATGCCGAGGTCGAGAACCTGGGCGACTATTTCGTCGGCGAACGCGCGCTGGTCTGGATCGCCGCGGACAGGCGGCGGGCAATCGCGATCCCGCGCGACTACACTTTTGAGCGCCACGGCCTCGACTATGTCCGCATCGCCCGTGACGGCGGCGCGGCGATCGATGTTGTTGTCCAGCTCGGCCGGACGACCGAAATCGACGGCGGCCCGGCGGTCGAGGTGCTGTCCGGCGTCGTCGCCGGCGATCGGCTGGTGAAACCATGAAACTTGGCATTTCCGGCGCGCTGACGCGGACCTTCATCCGCTCGCCGCTGACGCCGCTTTTGCTGCTCGCCTCGATCGCGCTCGGCCTCGTCGCGCTCGTTTCGCTGCCGCGCGAGGAGGAGCCGCAGATCTCGGTGCCGATGGTCGACATTCTGCTCCAGGCCGACGGGCTGAAGGCCGAGGACGCGGTCAAGCTCGTCACCGAGCCGATGGAAACGATCATCAAGGCGATCGACGGCGTCGAGCACGTCTATAGCCAGACCCATGACGACCGCGCCGTCGTCACCGCCCGCTTCCTGGTCGGCACCGACGCCGACGACGCGATCCTCAGGGTACACGAGACGATCCGCGCCAATATGGACCGGATTCCGATCGGCATCCCCGAGCCGCTCATTGTCGGCCGCGGCATCGACGACGTGGCGATCGTGGTGCTGACCCTTGCGCCGCGGCCCGAAGCCGCCGACCGCTGGAGCGACAACGGCCTTTACCATCTCGCCGACGAATTGCGCGTCGAGATCGCAAAGCTGCCCGATGTCGGCCTGACCACGATCGTCGGCGGACGGCCCGACCAGATCCGCGTCGAGCCCGATCCGGAAAAGCTGTCGCTCTACGGCATCACCCTGCAGCAGCTCGTCGGCAAGGTGAAGGAGGCCAACCGTTCCTTCCTCGCCGGCGGCATCCGCCGCGGCGGAGAGGCCAAGACGGTGGTTGCCGGGCAAACGCTTTACGGTGTGCCCGATATCGGCCTGCTCCTGCTGTCGACCCGCGACGGGCGTCCGGTCTATGTCAACGATGTCGCCGACATTGTCGTCGGCGCCGCGCCGCTGGAACACCGCGCCTGGCACCTGACCAGGGACGAGGAGGGCGGGATGAACCGCGTTCCCGCCGTGTCGCTGGCGATCGCCAAGCGCGCCGGGGCCAATGCCGTGGTGATCTCCGAAGAGATCGTCCAGCGCCTCGAATTGCTGCACGACCGGCTCATTCCCCGCGACATCGCCGTCACCGTCACCCGCAATTACGGCGAGACCGCCGACGAGAAGGCCGACGAACTGCTCTTTCATCTCGGCCTGGCGACAATATCCATCGTGCTCCTCGTCGGCGTCGTCATCGGCTGGCGCGAAGGGCTCGTCGTGCTCGTCGTCATCCCGACGACGATCCTGCTGACGCTTTTTGCCTCCTATCTGATGGGCTACACCATCAACCGGGTCAGCCTGTTTGCGCTCATCTTTTCGATCGGCATCCTCGTCGACGACGCCATCGTGGTGATCGAAAACATCGCCCGCCACTGGGCGATGGAGGACGGCCGCGACAAAGTGCGGGCGGCAATCGAGGCGGTCGCCGAGGTCGGCAATCCGACGATCATCGCGACATTGACCGTGGTCGCGGCGCTGTTGCCGATGCTGTTCGTGTCCGGCCTGATGGGCCCCTATATGAGCCCGATCCCGGCCAACGCCTCCGCGGCGATGCTGTTTTCGTTCTTCGTCGCCGTCGTGCTGACCCCGTGGCTGATGCTGAAGCTCGGCGCAAAAGCGCATCCTGCGGCCGCAGGCGATCACGGCGAGGCGGCCGCGGGCGGCCTGCTCGGCCGGCTCTATCTGGTGGTCGCAAAGCCGCTGCTAGCGCGCCGGTCGGGCGCCTTTGTGTTCCTCGCCGTCGTCGGTGTAGCGACACTCGCCTCGCTGACGCCGTTCGCGACCAAGGACGTCACCGTCAAGCTGCTGCCGTTCGACAACAAATCGGAGATGCAAATCGTCGTCGATCTGCCCGAGGGTGCGGCGCTGGAGGCGACCGACCGGGTGCTGCAGGCCGCCGCCGCGCGGCTGACGGATCTGAACGAGGTCGCCGATATCCAGGCCTATGCGGGCACTGCCGCACCGTTCAACTTCAACGGCCTCGTCCGCCACTATTACTTACGCGAACTGCCGGAGCAGGGCGATCTGCAGATCAATCTTTTGCCGAAACACGACCGCGAGAGGACCAGCCACGAGATCGCGCTCGACGCGCGCGCGCGGCTGAAAGGCCTGGAGGTGCCCGACGGCACCTCGATCAAGGTCGTCGAGGTGCCGCCCGGACCGCCGGTGCTCTCCACGCTGCTGGCCGAGATCTACGGGCCCGATGCGGAGACCCGCCACGCGGTGACCACGGAACTGCGCAAGATCTTTGAGCGCATTCCCTTCATCGTCGATGTCGACGACAGCTTTGGTACGCCGGCCAAGCGGCTGCGCATCGCCATCGACCAGGACAATCTCGAATTCCACAAAGTCACGCAGAGCGACGTCTACGACACCATCGCCGCCTATCTCTCCGGCGTGCCGGTCGGCTATTCGCACCGCGGCGGCGGCCGCCACCCCGTAGAGATCGCCATTGCGGCGCCCAAGTCGGGGCTCGCGCTTGACGAGCGGCTTTTGTCGACGCCGGTTCCGGCCAATGCGCTGCCGGGCAGCCGCGCGGTCGTCGAACTCGGCGACGTCGTCAGCTTCACCGACGAGCGCGCCTCCTATCCGATCTACCGGCACAATGCACGCTTCGCCGAAATGGTGATGGCGGAGCTCGCCGGCGATTTCGAGGCGCCGATCTACGGCATGCTTGCGGTCGAGGAGGCGATCGCGGCCCATGACTGGGGCGATCTGCCGAAACCGGCGATTTCCTATGCCGGCGCGCCGGCCGATGAATCGACGCCGACCCTGCTCTGGGACGGCGAATGGGAGGTCACGTATATTACCTTCCGCGACATGGGGGCGGCGTTCGCAATTGCCATTCTCGGCATCTACTTCCTCGTCGTCGGCCAGTTCGGCTCGTTCAAGCTGCCGCTCGTCATCCTGACGCCGGTGCCGCTGACGCTGATCGGCATCATGTTCGGCCACTGGCTGTTCGAGGCGCCGTTCTCGGCCACCTCGATGATCGGCTTCATCGCGCTCGCCGGCATCATCGTCCGCAATTCGATCCTGCTCGTCGACTTCATCCGCCATGCCGACTGTGTCGCCTGCCCGTTGCGCCGCGTGCTGCTCGATGCCGGTGCCATCCGCTTCAAGCCGATCCTGCTGACGGCGATCGCGGCGATGATCGGCGCCGCCGTCATCCTGTTCGACCCGATTTTCCAGGGGCTCGCCATCTCGCTCCTGTTCGGGCTCGCGTCGTCGACGCTGCTGACGGTGCTGGTCATCCCGGCGATCTATATCGCGCTTCGCGATGACGGCCGCTCGCCCGACGAGATGCCGCCGGGCGCGAGCGCCCCGGCGGAGTAGGGGAGTGTCGTCCTCACCTTTACTCCGTCGCAAGCAAATTGGATTTGAAGCGGTAGAGGATTTTCCCTCTCCCTTGAGGGAGAGGGCAACGAAGACCCGGTGAAGCGAAGCTGAACCGTTGGTCGTAGTCGGGTGAGGGTGGGTGCCTTGTTATTTCCCCCTCACCCAACCCTCTCCCCGAGGGGGAGAGGGCTTTTGGTGCGCTCCGCAAGGGGGAGGGGTGTTCTCGTCCTCCCGTTTACCCCGCCATGATCGCCTTCACGCCATCGGCGACGAACTGCACCGACAGCGCCGCCAGGATAATGCCGAGCAGGCGGGTCAAAAGGATGCGGCCGGTGTCGCCGAGGAAGCGTTCGACGACGCCGGCGGCAAGGAAGATGACGAGGCAGAGCGCGACGATCGCGACAATCACGCCCAAGAGGCCGGCCAGATCGGCATATTCGCCGGACTGGGAGGAGAGCAGTATCGTCGCCGAAATCGCCCCCGGTCCGGCAATCAGCGGGATCGCGAGGGGAAAGATGGCGATGTGGCGGACCTCGTCACGGGTCAGCGCCCGCTTGGCGCTTTTGGCTTTTCGCTGTTCGCGCCGCTCGAAAACCATCTCAAAGGCGGTTGCAAATAAAAGCAGCCCGCCGGCGATGCGGAAGGCGGGCAGCGAGATGCCCATGCCGCTCAACAGCCTTTCGCCCGCAACTGCGAACAGGACCAGCACGAGCACCGCGATCGCAGTCGACCGGAAGGCGGTCTGGCGGCGCTGCGCGGCATCCATGTCGCGCGTCACCGCCAGGAAGAGCGGCGCCAGCCCGATCGGATCGATGGTGACGAAGAGCGTCACGAAAGCCTGTGCGAGGAAGTCCAGGGACATGGAAACCGCGTTCGGAAGAGGGTGTTTGCGGGAACCTAGCAGCCTATTTTGCGGCTGCAAGACGGGGCTGCCGGGCATATCCCGCAAAGTTATTCACGGTCACTCATAACCCTCTCTATTCATTGGGGAAAAAGCAGGTATTCCGGGTCGCCGAAATTGGTCTTCAGCGCCGGAATCGGCTATAAAAGGCTGATTCTGTTTGCAATTGTGAGAGAGCTCTTTGGCAGATACCGACGAACCGGGCTCCGGCGACGCACACCCGTCCGACATCAAGCCAATTTCGATCACCGACGAGATGCGGTCATCCTATCTCGATTACGCCATGAGCGTGATCGTCAGCCGCGCGCTGCCGGATGTCCGCGACGGGCTGAAGCCGGTGCATCGGCGCATCCTCTATTCGATGCACGAGAACGGCTATGACTGGAACAAGCCGTACCGCAAATCGGCCCGCGTCGTCGGCGACGTCATCGGTAAATACCACCCGCATGGCGACCAGTCGATCTATGACGCGCTGGTGCGCATGGCGCAGGACTTCTCCATGCGCCTGCCGCTGCTCGACGGCCAGGGCAATTTCGGCTCGATCGACGGCGATCCGCCCGCGGCCATGCGCTACACCGAGGTCCGGCTCGGCAAGCCGGCGCACGCGCTTTTGGAGGACATCGACAAAGACACCGTCGATTTCCAGGCCAATTACGACAATTCCGAGACCGAGCCGGTGGTGTTGCCGGCGCGGTTCCCCAATCTGCTCGTCAACGGCGCCGGCGGCATCGCCGTCGGCATGGCCACCAACATCCCGCCGCACAATCTCGGCGAAGTCGTCGACGCCTGCATTGCGCTCATCGACGATCCGGCGATCACGGTGGAGCAGTTGATCGACATCGTTCCGGGACCGGACTTCCCGACCGCCGGCCTCATTCTCGGCCGCGCCGGCATCCGCTCGGCTTACGCGACCGGGCGCGGTTCGGTGCTCATGCGCGGCCGCGTCGCGGTCGAGACCGTGCGCAAGGAGCGCGAAGCGTTGATCGTCTCCGAGGTGCCCTATCAGGTCAACAAGGCGTCGATGGTGGAAAAGATCGCCGATCTGGTGCGCGACAAGCGCATCGAGGGCATTGCCGATCTGCGCGACGAATCCGATCGCCACGGCATCCGCGTCGTCATCGAACTGAAGCGCGACGCCGTGCCCGATGTGGTGCTGAACCAGCTCTACCGGTTCTCGCCGCTGCAGACCTCTTTCGGCTGCAACATCGTCGCCTTGAATGGCGGCCGGCCGCAGCAGATGGGGCTGAAGGATCTGATTTCGGCCTTCGTCGCCTTCCGCGAGGAGGTCGTCAGCCGGCGCACCAAATACCTGCTGTCGAAGGCGCGCGAGCGCGCCCACGTCCTCGTCGGCCTGGCGATCGCGGTTGCCAATATCGACGAGGTGATCCGCCTCATCCGCACCGCGCCGGACCCGGCGACCGCGCGCGAGCGGCTGATGGGGCGCGACTGGCCCGCCGCCGATATCGAACCCTTGCTCAAGCTCATCGACGATCCGCGCCATTCTGTGTCAGCGGAGGGGACCTATCGGCTCTCCGAGGAGCAGGCCCGCGCCATCCTCGATCTGCGGCTGCAGCGGCTGACGGCGCTCGGCCGCGACGAGATCGCCGACGAGCTGAATACGCTCGGCGGCAGGATCTCCGACTATCTCGACATCCTGCGCTCGCGCGCGCGCATTCTCTCAATCGTCAAGGACGAACTCACCGCCGCCCGCGACGAGTTCGCCACGCCGCGCCGTACCGAGATCGTCGATGCGGTCGCCGATGTCGAGGACGAGGATCTGATCCAGCGCGAGGACATGGTGGTGACGGTGAGCCATGCCGGCTACATCAAGCGGGTGCCGCTCTCCACCTACCGGGCGCAGCGCCGCGGCGGCAAGGGGCGGTCCGGCATGTCGACCCGCGACGAGGATTTCGTCACCCGGCTTTTCGTCGCCAACACCCATACGCCGGTGCTGTTCTTCTCCTCGCGCGGCATCGTCTACAAGGAAAAGGTCTGGCGGCTGCCGATCGCCGCGCCGCAGGCGCGCGGCAAGGCGCTGATCAATCTGCTGCCGCTGGAGCAGGGCGAGCGGATCACCACGATCATGCCGCTGCCCGAGGACGAGGAAAGCTGGGCCGCGCTCGACGTCATGTTCGCCACCAGGCGCGGCACGGTCCGCCGCAACAAGCTCTCCGACTTTATCCAGGTCAACCGCAACGGCAAGATCGCCATGAAGCTCGACGACGGCGACGGCATTGTCGGCGTCGACACCTGTATGGAAGCCGACGACGTGCTCCTGACCAGCGCCGCCGGCCGCTGCATCCGTTTCCGGGTCACCGATGTCCGCGTCTTCAAGGGGCGCGATTCGGTCGGCGTCAGGGGCATCAATCTCGGTGACGGCGACCGCATCATCTCCATGTCGATCCTGCGCCATTTCGAGGCGAGCCCGGCTGAGCGCACCGCCTATCTGAAGCAGTCGGCGCAGATCCGCCGCGCCGCGACCGGCGAAGAGGCGACGGACGAGATCGCCGTCGATGCGGATGCGGAAGAGCTGGACGGCGCGGTCGAACTGACGCCGGAACGCTATGCCGAAATGGGCGCCGCCGAACAGTTCGTGCTCGCCATATCCGAGAACGGCTACGGCAAGCGCTCGTCATCGTTCGAGTACCGGGTGTCCGGGCGCGGCGGCAAGGGCATCATCGCCATGACGGTCAACGACCGCAATGGGCCGCTGATCGCCGCCTTCCCGGTCGAGGACAGCGATCAGATCATGCTGGTGACCGATGGCGGCCAGCTCATCCGCTGTCCGGTCGGCGGTATCCGTATCGCCGGCCGCTCGACCCAGGGCGTGATCGTCTTCAACACCGCCGAGGACGAGCGCGTCGTCTCCGTCGAGCACATCAGCGAAGCCGAAGACGACGAGGACGACATCGCGGAGTCAGACGAAGCCGAGGGCGATGACGCCCCCGGAGACGATCCGGACGCCTGATGACCGATGTTACCGAGCCGGCTGCTCGAGCGCTGCCGACTGGGCCGGAACCCGGATCAGGACGGTGGTGTTCGGTGCGACGACCTGATCGACCGTGATATAGCGCAGCTTACGCGGCGCCGCGGCCGAGCGGTCGAGGCATTCGCCGGCGATGTGCGGCCAGGTCTGCTGCGTGCATGGGTCGACGACCTGCTGCTTCACGGCCATTTCCGGCTTGTCCGCCTTGGCGGCGCGTCCCTCAAATGAGGCGGAAACCGCGTTTGCAGCGGTGACGATGACAACGCTCGCCACCAGCAGCGCTGTAAATCCGAGCGAAGATTTTGCTTGATAGCTCATCTTTAGCCCCCTGTGTTCATCTTCAGTCTTGTTATGGCTGCAATAGTAAGCACAGAAAGATTAATAAAGCCGGACTCGGTCATTCATCTGATGTTCAGATATTCGCGAGGCGCCTTACTGTTTCCGGGCCGAAACCATGACCGTCACGGTTCCCTCTCATCTTGATTACCCGCGGGAGCGCAAAAGGTTCCCGCAGAGCCCAAAAAAATCCCGACATATCGGTTGCGCCGGTGATCGCCAGCGCGTATCGGGGAGGGCATGGCACAGATCGGTCTCTATCCCGGCTCGTTCGATCCGCTCACCAACGGCCACATCGACGTGCTGCACAACGCGCTTGCCGTGTGTGACCGCATCGTCGTGGCGATCGGTGTGCATCCGGCGAAATCGCCGCTGTTCTCGGCCGAAGAACGCATCGAGATGATCGCGCAAGAGGCGGACCGCCTGGGCGTCGGCGAATTCGTCACGGTGACGACCTTCGGCGGCCTCGTCGTCGATGCCGCGCAATCGGCCGGGGCGACGCTGCTGATCCGCGGGCTGCGCGACGGCACCGATCTCGACTACGAGATGCAGATGGCGGGGATGAACGGCACGATGGCCCCGGATGTGCGGACCATCTTCCTGCCGGCATCGCCGGATGTGCGCCACATCACCGCGACGCTGGTCCGCCAGATCGCGGCAATGGGCGGCGATGTCGCGCCTTTCGTTCCGGCCGACGTGCTTGAGCGGATCAACCGCAAATTCTCCTGACCGCCGGCCCGAAGCTTACGGCCTTTGAACAAAATTTTACCGGTTGGTAAGCAGAATCAGGTTTTTGTTACGGGGGGATGCCTGTAGAAACGGCTGCCTTTGAAAAAAACGCCCGGCAAGTCGACCGGGCGGTGGCCGTGGTCCGATACGGGGCGGGGATTGATGCTCAAGCGTGTGTTCTGGTTTGTCGCAACCGTCGCGGCGTTTTGCGTATTCGGCATGACCGTGCGGGCGGACGGGGCCGAGCTGGAAAACACCCTCTATCTCGATCTGAAGGGCGGGCGCGTGGTCATCGAACTGCGCGACGACCTTGCGCCCAAGCACGCGGCGCGCATCAAGAAGCTGGCTCGCGCCGGTTTTTACGACGGCCTCACTTTTCACCGGGTCATCGACGGCTTCATGGCCCAGACCGGCGATCCGACCGGCACCGGCTTCGGCGCTTCCGACGAGCCGGACCTGCCGGCGGAGTTCACCAACAAGGCCGGCTTTGAGCGCGGCACGCTCGGCATGGCCCGCAGCCCCCACGATGTCGACACGGCCAATTCGCAGTTCTTCATCTGCTTTGCGCCGGCAAGCTGGCTCAACGGCCAGTACACGATCGTCGGCAAGGTGGTGAACGGCATGGAATTCGTCGACCGTATCGCGCGCGGCGAGCCGCCGGCCAACCCGGACAAGATCGTCAAAATGCAGGTCGCCGCGGACGTCAAATAGCTCAGACCACTCAAAAGGACAGGTATCTTGGCCGACTACAAGGACCCGGAAAACACGCTCGTCATGGACACCAGCCAGGGTCGGGTGGTGATCGAACTGCGCCCCGATCTGGCGCCGACCCATGTGGCGCGGATCAAGGAGCTTGCCCGCGAGAATTTCTATGACGGCATCGTCTTTCACCGGGTCATCGACGGCTTCATGGCCCAGACCGGCGATCCGACCGGCACCGGCACCGGCGGTTCCGGCCGCAGACTGGCCGCTGAATTCTCCAAGGAAAGCCACGAGCGCGGCACCTGCTCGATGGCGCGGGCGATGGACCCGAATTCCGCCGACAGCCAGTTCTTCATCTGCTTCACCAGCGCGCCCTGGCTCGACGGCCAATACACGGTCTGGGGCAAGGTGGTCGAGGGCATGGACAATGTCGACAAGATCAAGCGCGGCGAGCCGGTCGCCGATCCCGATCGCATCGAGACGTTGCGGGTCGCTGCCGATCTCGACTAGGGTTTGATGTCGCCCTCAAACTGACGTTGTGATGCGCGTCGACCTTTTTGACTTCGACCTGCCCGAAGACCTGATCGCGCTGCGCCCGGCCGAGCCGCGCGATGCCGCGCGGCTGCTCGTCGTCCGCCCGGACGGCACACCCGAGCTTGCCGACCACTGCATCGCCGACTTGCCCGACCTGCTTGCGCCCGGCGATATCCTCGTTGCCAACGATACGCGGGTGATCCCGGCGCGGCTCACCGGGCGCCGCCTCGGCCGCGGCGACACGATGCCGAAGATCGAGGCAACCCTGCACCGGCGCGAGGCGGCGGATCGCTGGCGCGCCTTCGTCAAACCGGCCCGCAAGCTCACTATCGGCGACAAGATCGCCTTTGCCGAGGACGGAACCTTGCCGGGAAATTCCGATCCCTGTTCGGCGACAACGCTCATGGCCGAGGTGGCGGAGAAAGGCGAGGGCGGCGAAGTCTTGCTTGTTTTTGAGCTGTCGGGCGCGGCGCTCGACGGCGATGTGCAGACTTTCGGGGCGATGCCCCTGCCGCCTTACATAGCCGCCCGGCGGGCGCCCGACGGCCGCGACCGCGTCGACTACCAGACGATGTTCGCGACCCGCGAAGGCGCGGTCGCGGCGCCGACCGCCGGCCTGCACTTCACCGACGCCCTCAAGGCCCGGCTCGCCGCAAGCGGCATCGAGATCGCCACCATCACGCTTCATGTCGGCGCCGGCACATTCCTGCCGGTCAAGGCCGAGGACACGGAAGACCATCGCATGCATGGCGAATGGGGCGAGGTGGGCGCCGAGGCGGCCGCGCGCCTGAACGCTGTGCGCGCCGCCGGCGGCCGCATCGTCGCCGTCGGCACCACGGTGCTGCGGCTTCTCGAGAGCGCGGCGGATGCAGATGGGATCATTGGGCCGTTTTCCGGCGAGACCGACATTTTTATTACCCCCGGCTACCGGTTCCGCGCCGTCGATGCATTGTTGACGAATTTCCATCTGCCGCGCTCGACGCTGTTCATGCTCGTTGCCGCCTTTTGCGGGCTCGACATGATGAAGCGCGCCTATGCCCATGCGATCGCTAGAGGTTACCGGTTCTATTCCTATGGCGATGCGTCGCTGCTTTTTCCGGCGGGCGGGCGATGAGCGGCGGCGCCTTAAAATTTCGGCTGCTGGCCGCGGACGGCGCCGCCCGGCGCGGCGAAATCACAACGTCGCGCGGGACGATCCGCACGCCGGCCTTCATGCCGGTCGGCACGGCGGCGAGCGTCAAGGCGATCTATCCCGGACAGGTCCGGGAACTCGGCGCCGATATCGTGCTCGGCAACACCTACCATTTGATGCTGCGCCCGGGCGCGGAGCGGATCGCCGCGCTTGGCGGGCTGCACCGCTTCATGAACTGGCCGTATCCCATCCTGACCGATTCCGGCGGCTTCCAGGTGATGTCGCTGGCGAAGCTGCGCAATCTCGATGAGCGCGGCGTCACCTTCCAGAGCCATCTCGACGGCGCCACCTACGATTTGACCCCGGAGCGTTCGATCGAAATCCAGACCCTGCTCGGCGCCGACATCGTCATGCAGCTCGATGAATGCGTGGCGCTGCCGGCCTCAGAAGCCGAAATCGCGCGGGCGATGGAATTGTCGCTCGTCTGGGCCGAGCGCTGCCGCGCCGCTTTCGGCCGCCGCGACGACGCCGCACTTTTCGGCATCGTCCAGGGCGGCGATATCGAGCGCCTGCGGCTTTTGTCTGCCGCCGCGCTCGTCGACATGGATTTGCCCGGCTATGCCATTGGCGGGCTTGCGGTCGGCGAGCCGCAGGCGACGATGCTGCGGGTGCTGGAGGCGACGGCGCCGGCGCTGCCGGCCGACCGGCCGCGCTATCTGATGGGCGTCGGCACCCCCGACGATCTTCTTGCGGCGATCGCCCGCGGCGTCGACATGTTCGACTGCGTGATGCCGACCCGCAACGCCCGGCACGGCATCGCGTTCACGCGTCATGGCAAGATAAACCTGAAGAACGCCCGCCACGCCGATGATCCGCGGCCGCTTGAAGAGGCGCGCGACTGCCCGGCGGCGCGCGACTATTCGCGAGCCTACCTCCATCATCTGGTCAAGGCCGGCGAGATGCTCGGCGCCATGCTTTTGACCTGGAACAATCTCCATTACTACCAAGATCTGATGGCCGGCGCCCGCGAGGCGATCACGGCGGGCCGGTTCGCTGACTACTCTGCCGATGCGCGCGCCGGCTGGGCGGCCGGCGATCTGGCGCCGCGGCCGTGAACCGGCCGGGAAGGGGGCTCGATGACGAGTTCGGATGACATCACCATACGCTCGCGGGAGCGCGTCTATGACGGCTGGTCGCGGGTCGACGTGGTCATCGCCGATGTCCGCCATGCCGACGGTTCCGTCCGTACCCTGCGCCACGAAATCCGCGACCACGGCATCGCCGCCGCAGCCCTTCCCTTCGATCCGGAGGCGCGCACCGTGCTGCTGGTGCGGCAATTGCGGCTGCCGGTTCATCTCGCCGGTGAAGACGGTTTCGTGCTGGAAGCGATCGCCGGGCTCATCGAGGCCGGCGACGACGATGCCGCGGCCTGCATCGCCCGCGAGGCGATGGAGGAGACCGGCTGCCGCATCACCGATCTCGACCCGGTCGCCGATGCCTATTGCTCGCCCGGTTCGATCACCGAAAAGCTGGCGCTCTTTCTCGCCCGCTATCGCCATGGCGACGCCGTCGCCCGCGCCGGGCTGACCCATGAGGACGAGGATATCGAGGTCGTCGAGATGCGTGCGGACGCGTTCTGGCGTCTGCTTGAGGCCGGCAAGATCAACGATCTGAAGACCGTGGCGCTCGGCTACGCGCTTAAGGCGCGGCATCCGAAGGTGTTTGGGTGAGGGTGGTAGGCGAGCGGCATAGCCCGTGCACGTAGCCGCTTGGACCAAGCGCAAAACACAATCACCGCCCCCGTGAACACGGGGGTCAATTGTCCCTCTCGACACGGTATGCCGGCTTTGATCAGGGCAATGTCCGGTTTTCACCAAACCACCTTAATACCGATGGTCACCGCCATTGGATTCCCGCTTTCGCGGGAAAGGTGTGGGGGGGGTATCCGGAGTGATAATCATAACAAGCGGCGCTCGTCAGCGCCGCGCAATAGCGGCCTACTATTATCGTCATTGCGACCCCGGCGAAAAGCCGGGGGAAGCAATCCAGGGCCACTGGATCAGAACTGGATTGCTTCGTCGCCTTCGGCTCCTCGCAATGACGACATCGGGATTGTCGGCGGTCTCCGAAAACGCCGCTTATTCCGCCACCGAATAGATGCCGGCAATGCCGACGGCAATGTCCGCCTTGCCGATTTCGGCGGCGAGTGCCGCCGCAAGGCCGGAATTGTCCCCGGTCGATGCCATCAGTTTCAGCGTCTTGTGCAGTTCGGTCAGCGGCGCCGGCGAGGCGATCGCGATCAGATGGTCGGCGCCAAACGCCGTGCCGCCGATCCTGTAGCGTTCGGAAAAGACGCCGCCCGTCCAGTCATAGCCGGCTTCGGCGGCGTTGGCCGGGACCAGGAATTCGACGCGGCCGTCGGGTGCCAGATTGAACAGGGTCAAGGCTGGCTGTTTTGCGCCAAGCAGGCGGATCTGGGCGATATTGCCCGGCTTGTACGTCCGGTTGCCGCTTGCGGCGTAAAGATCGAGGGGATTGGCGAGCGCCGCCGACTTCAGGATATCGAGCGCCGCCCATTTGCCGATGACGGCGCCGATCGCGTCGCCGTCAATGCCCTCGGCAATCATGCCGCCGAGGCGATGGCGCACACTGCCGGTCTGCGGCGACCAGATCAGATCGGCCTCCTCGGCGTCGGTGACGATCGCAGCATCGGCGCGCTCGCCAAGACCAGGCGGCGGATCGCCGTCGACGAGAAGCGCGATCGGCGGCAAAGGCGTCTCGGCTTCCGCCGCGGCCTCACCTGTCGACGCCTCTTCCGTCTTGCCGTCGTCTTCGGGAAGCCGGACCAGCGGTTCTTCCTCGTCCTCATCCGGATTCCGCGGCACGAAGACGACCGGGCGCTGCCGGTATTCGGTCAGAAACGCGACCGCCCGCGCAACGTAAGGCGCAAGCTCGGTTGCGGTGATCTCACGGTTGCCGTTCGAATCGGCGTTGCCGGCGATCGCCCGCGAAAAGGCAACGGACAGGGCGCCGTGCCATTTGCCGCCGACCATGATCTCGGCCATTCCGGCATCGGCGGCGGCCGCCTGCAGCCGCATGACGGTGGAGAGCGCGTTGACCGAGGTCGGGCCTTCGCCTTCGGGCAGTTGCAACTGGTCTTCGGCCGGATCGAGCGCGCCGAACTGGGCGGTGCGGAAACGCAGCCTGCCGGCATCGGCCTCGCGATCGAGCCTTGCGGCATATCCGGTGTCGGCAATGAGGATCAGGCGGATCGAGGCTTCGGCGGCGGTGCTCAGCCAGCGGGCGAGCTCGCGATCGAGAATGCGCTCGCGCGTGCCCGGCCCGCGCGGGGTATAGCCGCCGAGATAAAATACGAGGTCGCGGATCGCGCCGGTCTTGCCGCGGCCGCCATGGCCGGAATAGGAGATGACGACAATGTCGTCGGCCTTGGCGATGTCGAGAAGGGCGGACAGGGCCCGCTCGATCGCGTCCTTGTTGGCCTGGTCGTTGACGAGGGTGACGACCTGCGCCGCGCCGGCATTGCGCAGCGCCTCGGCGATGACGACGGCATCATTGACGGCGCCGGAAAGATCGTTGGCCGATCCGGTATAGTCGTCGATGCCGATCGTCAGGCCGAAGAGGTCGGCGCGCGCAGCAACCGGCGAGATCAGCATCGCTGCGGCGGCCAGGACCAGGGCAGGAAAAATCCGTTGCAACGGGAGGCGGAGGGACATCGGGACGACCTTGCGGGTTTGGCGGCGGCGGCGCCGGTCCGCCCGGGCGGCCGCCCGGAGCGGTTGTGGTCGGAGCGCCTGGTTTCGGCTGCGCCGATCACTTTTGATATAGAGCCTTAGCGGCGGCTTTGGAACCGCGGCATCGCGGCTTGGAGGCGAATTCGAAAGCGTTTCTATCCGCCGTCTGAGGCGGCCGGTTTCGGCGCCGGCGCGTTGGCGATCGGACGCAGCGATTTCAGGAACGCCGCGATCGCCGCCCGGTCGGCATCGGTGAGCCGGGCGGTGTTCTCCTGCACCGCCACCATGGCGCCGCCGAAGGAATCGAAATCGGGCAGGAAGCCGTCCTTCAGCGAGCTGGCGATCTCCCTTGCCGACCAGTCGGCGAGCCCGGTCGGATCGGGCGTCAGATTCGGCACCCAGCCGTCGCCCTCCGCGGCCGGCCCGCCGGCAAAGGCGCGGCCGCGGTCGAGCCCGCCGAACGGGTCGCGCGGGCTGTGGCATTCGATGCAATGGCCGGGGCCGGTGGCCAGATAGGCGCCGCGGTTCTGTTCGGCGTTCAGCGCCGGGTCCGGCGTAAATTCCATGCCGTCGAGATAGACCAGCTTCCACAGGCCCAGCCCGCGGCGGATGCTGAACGGAAAGCGCAAATCGTGATCGGCGACCGCCGTGGCGACCGGCGGCAGCGAATCAATAAAGCCCTTGAGGTCGATCAGGTCTGCGGCCGTCATGCGCTGGTAGGAGGTGTAGGGGAAGGCCGGATAATAGTGGCGCCCGTCCGGCGAGACGCCGCGGGTCATGGCGGCGACGAAATCGGCATTGGTCCAGCCGCCGATGCCGGCTTCTCGGTCGGGCGAGATATTGGGCACGTTGAAGGTGCCGAAATGCGTCTTCATTTCAAGGCCGCCGGTCAGCCGCAGCTTGGCCTCGCCCTTGGCGCCGGGCGCAGCATGGCAGGAGGCGCAGCCGCCGGCGAAGAACATGTACTCGCCATTGGCGAGATCGGGCGCCTTCTCCGGCACGTCCGGCGGCGGCAGCAGCGACGGCTCGGTCAGCAGCCAGAACGCGGCCCCGGCGACCGCCGCAAGGCCGATGATCGCAATCAGATACCGCCGCATCGTCTCCGATCCCCATGCGGTTTCGGGCGGCCTCAAAAGGCCGCCCGCCTAAGCGTTACGCCACGCGGCGCATCATCGAATCATACCAAGGAATTTGACATCGACTCTTGCTGATCAGGAAATCACGAGGACGATCCGCGAATTCCCATCTTCTGCGACATCAAGTGCAAATACCGCCGGTATTAGTTCTTCTTGATTCGGTAGTCTTCGTGGCAGGCCTTGCAATTGCCGGCCATCTTGCCGAAGGCGGCGCGGAACGCGTCGAGTCCGCCGGCGGCGGCGGTGGCCGCGGCACCGGCATCGGCCTCAAGGCTGGCGGCACTGGCTTTGAAGCCGGCCATGTCTTCCCAGATTTTCGGCGCGGCTTCGGTCTCGCCGCCGGTCTCGCTGCCGGCCGGGAAATAGTTGACCACGTTGGTCGCGACGTCCTGGATGACGCGTATCGCCTGTTCGGCCTTCATGGCATCATAGTCCACCTCGCCCTTGACCATGGGCACGACCACCTTCATCGAGTCACCGACCGATTTCATCATCGCCTTGCGGGTCTTGATCGGGTCGTCGGACGCCACGGCCATGGTGGCGGCGGCGCTGAGTGCGGCAAATCCGAGAATTGCGGCGCGAAACGTCATCACTGTCTGCTCCTTCTGCATAGACAAATTTCATCGGCGCGGCCGGCCGGACCGGCCACCGCCGTTACCCCCGCAGACACTATGACCATATTTTGCGACAAAACGCATGACGGTTCTTTTCAAGACCGCGTGAAGTTCTAATCGCATTTTGTCGCGGGCTTCGCCGCTCTGCGTCCGGTCACGGCTTTGTGCGACCCGGTTCGGCATGGCCGACAATGCGGTGGATTTCGGGCCAGCGCGCCCGCGCGCCGCGCTCCAGCCGGTCAACGGCCTCGTGCACGTCGGCGACCGAGCGGGAGGGATCGAAGCGGCAGTGGAAATTGACGATCAGCCCTTCCGGGGTGCGGCGCACGCGCAGATTGTGGACGTCGTCAATACCGTATTCCCCGGCCTGGCCGGCCAGCTCCGCCGCCATTTCGGCGATTTCGTCGGCGCCAAGGTCGGTGCCGGCGAGGTTGCGGCTCTGGGCCGGCTCGATATGGGTTTCGACCTCGATTTCGGGGCCGATCTCGGCGACGATCGCCGCCTCGAGTCCGGAGGCAATCTCATGGGCCTCGCCGAGCGGCAGCGCGCCGTCGACCTCGAGATCGAAGGAGGCCGACAGCCGGTCGTCCAGCGCCTGGACGATGACGTGATGGATGGCGAGGCCGCGGTTTCGGGCGATCACCATGATGCGGTCGTGCACCGTCTCGTCGTCGAGCACGCGCGGATGGGCGATGACGGCCGGCTCGGCTTCGGGCATTTCGGCGATGATCGCCCGCCGGATCATCGCCGTCAGCGCGCTCACCTGGTCGAGCGGCCGCGTTCGGGCGACGCCGACCTCGAGATCGACAAAGAGGATGGGGCCGGCCGGGCGCACCCGCAGGCGCTCGATCTCGACGACGCCCGGGATCTCGCCGACGATTTCGCGGATGCGCTCGACCGCGCCTTCCGGGGCGGCGTCCATCAATGTGTCGATGGTACGGCGGCCGAGCCGGTATCCCGCGAGCATGACGAAGATGGCGACGCCGACGGCGGCAATGAGGTCGGCCACCGGAAACCCCAGCGCAACGGCGCCGAGCCCGACGAGGACTACGCCCGAACTCAGCATGTCGGAGGAGAAATGCAGCGCATCGGCGGCGAGCGCCTGGCTGCCGGTCGCCTTCGCCGTTCGGTTGAGCGCGCGGGCGCGGAAAAAGTCGACGATGATCGCGACGATAATGACGGCGATTGCCCAGAACGTCGCCTCGACCTCGTGGACGCCGCTTATGAGCCGGCGGCCGGCCTCATAAATGATCCAGATGCTGGTGAGGAAGAGGAGGCCGGTTTCGATCAGCGCAACTACGCTCTCCACCTTGGCGTGGCCGTAATGGTGGGTGTCGTCGGCCGGCCGGCCACTGATACGCACGGCGAAATAGGTGAGCGTGGTGGCGCCGAAATCGAGCAGGCTATGGATCGCCTCGGAAAGGACGCCGAGGCTGCCCGAGGTGATGCCGACGGTGAATTTCGCGATCGTCAGCCCGCCGCTGGCGAAGATCGAGGTCAGCGCGACCCGTTCTTTTTCGTCCTGCATTTCGGGGCTCCCGGCGGGTGAGGCGCGATCACTCCGGTCGGGCGATCCGCCATCGGCGGCATATTAGCGGAAAATGGGGATGGGGAGGGGGCAGTGAATGATAAACAGGGGCAGAACTCAAACCGAAACGCTACCCAGATTAATGGCTTATTAACCCCCAATTGGTTTGTGCTATAATGCAGCAAAAATAAAGAAAGGCCGGGGTCATGGAAAAAAACCAATCACAGAGCGAAGTTAACACAACCAAAGAGCAAGAAAATGAACCGCATGATTCGTTGGACAATATCAGCCGTTTTGAGCGCATTTCCCGCATGATGGCGCGGCGTAAAGGACAAACGAGGTATATTGTAACTTATCCAGCAAGCAACTCGGGGTAGAATTGTGGCCGGATGGAATGAATTACTTGAGGAAACAAAAAAGCGAATACACATGACGTTATTAGAAGAAAATATTTGAAGAAACTAAGTAATTATACCAAGAGAAACGTAATTGCTTATTACTCTGGCTGGCTACAAAAAGAAAAACTGGTTTGGGATTTTGATTTACCCGTCGGCATAAATGATACTGACAAAAATGGTATAATGTCGGTGGTGCACAAGCTTGACCGAAAAAGAGGCTTGGATTTACTACTTCATACCCCAGGTGGGGATATGGCGGCTACTGAATCCATTGTAGATTATCTCGCCGAGATGTTTGGCACTGATATTCGAGCAATAGTGCCACAAATTGCAATGTCTGGCGGTACGCTAATCACTCTGTCTTGCTCAAAAATCCTAATGGGAAAACAATCCAGTATCGGTCCAATTGATCCGCAATTTGGCGGCATGGCGGCCACTGGCCTTTTGCAAGAAATCGATAAAATAAAAAAGGAAATTCAAGACGATCCATCTAATGCGCTAGTCTGGCGACCCGTCCTTGAGCAAATTAGACCCGGATTTATTACAGAATGCGAAAACGCTATCAAGTGGTCAAAAAAAATGGCGACGCGATTCCTTACGCAAAATATGTATAAAGACAATCATGACCCTAAAATTGTCAGGAATATTGTAACCCAACTTACGGAGAAGAAAAATACATTTTCACACGGCCGGCATATCAGTTTAGCCGAAGCGCAAAGGATATTTGGAGACAATATTATTGCATTGGAGCATGATAACACACTACAAGATTTAGTCTTGACGGTACATCATGCATATATGATTACGCTGGACGCAACGGATAAGTTTAAAATTATTGAGAATCATACTGGGCGCGCATATATGCAGGGTGTAGAAGTTAGGGGATAAACAGCTAGTTCTCCGTGAAGAATTCTCACGACATTGATTGAATTGGGATTTTTGGGGGATTGGAGGTTTCGGTTTTGCAGGAAAGCGCGGTCCTGTGGGCTGTT
>JANQEG010000146.1 GCA_028278505.1 Rhodobiaceae bacterium | reverse complement strand
ACCGCCGTGAGCCGCCGGAAATACTCCTGTTGATGGCGTTTGAAGAAGAGGCTGATATAGAGCAGGGGCGCTTTCAGGAGTCCCCAATGATCGAGCAGTAATGCAATCAGCAGGCGTCCGATGCGGCCGTTGCCGTCAAGATAGGGATGGATGCTCTCAAACTGGACATGGGCAAGGCCGATCCGTATCAGCGGCGGCAGATTATCGGCGGCGTGAACGTATGTTTCCAGCTCACCGAGCAGGTCCGGAACAGCAGGAGCAGGGGGTGGGACATAGACCGCATTGCCCGGTCGGCTACCGCCGATCCAGTTCTGGCTGCGTCGTATCTCACCGGGTTGTTTGGTTTCCCCCCGAGCGCCGTGCATCAACCGCCGGTGTGCTTCGTTGAGCAACCGCACGGAAAGGGGCAGGCCATCGGGAATTGCCAGTTCGGCGCGGGCGAAGTTCAAAGCCTCGAGATAATTACAGATCTCTTCAACGTCGGCGTCAGGTGATGCAGCGTGTTCAGCCTCGAAGGTCAAAAGGTCGATCAATGTTGCCTGGGTGCCTTCGATCTGCGACGAAATCACTGCTTCCTTGCGCACAAAGGCATAGACGAACCAGTCGAGCGACGGAACCATATCGCCGGCGAGGTCGAGCCGAGCCAAAGCCTGCTCGGCCGCTTGAAGTCGTTCGGTGATCCGATTGTCGATCGCGATCTTCGGATTACGCGGTGGCAGGCGGTAGGGTATGAATGCCAATACCTCGTCGCTGCCGGCGAGTGTTCGTTCGTATCGACCGGTCGTTCGTTTCATATTTCTGATCGCGCCAACCGTCAAAGGGGCATGAATCAATACGATTCATAAAGAGTACGTCTTCGTTCGCAAGCGCCACATTAAGGAAAGAATTCTTTATTAGTGAAACGCAAAAGTCAAGCGATCGTTATTAGCAGCGTATATCAACTGGTACCGACACAAAATGAACAGCCAAGCCCGGACGTTCTTGATCATCACGCCGCGGCTTGGAACAGTCCCTGCCGATATCGATGGCTGCAAGCCCCTGCAACCAAATTGGTCCGTTAAGTCAACGGCGGACCGGCGCAGGGCAATGCCGACATTGCCTTTAGGCATCTGCCGCAGAAGTGCGCCCTCTAAACTTCAGCCGCATTCCATATGCGCACGTCGAAACAGTTCGGTCAGGATGCGATCGGCCAGGATGACCGGGCTGGCGGCCGTCGTGTCGAGGTGCAGATCGGGGCATTCCGGTGCTTCATAACGCGAACCTATGCCGGTGAAATCCGACAGCTCGCCGGCCAGCGCCCGGGCATAAAGCCCCTTCGGGTCACGCTCAACGCAGACGCTCAACGGCGCGTCGACAAACACCTCCAAAAACTCGTTTTCGGCAAACAGCGACCGGGCCATTCGCCGTTCGGTGCAAAAGGGCGAGATCAGCGCGACGATGACGACGGCGCCGGCATCGACGAAGAGACGGGCGACATGGGCGACGCGGCGAATGTTCTCAACCCGGTCGACATCGGAGAACCCCAGATCGCGGCACAGGCCGGCCCGCAGATCGTCGCCGTCAAGGACGGTGCAGAGCCGCCCAAGCGCCAACAGTCGCTGCTGCGTTTCCCGGGCAAGCGTCGTCTTGCCGGCTCCCGACAGTCCGGTGAGCCAGACGACGGCCGGCAATTGTTCTGTCGACGCTGCGCGTGCGGCCATGCCCGGCTTGGTCATCGCAGCCGGCCCGCTTTTGCCTGCTCCAACCGAAGCCCATTATCCATGTCCCCTCCCCTCATGGAAAGGAATGGCGGGATTCGCCGGTTGCAAAGCCGGCTAATACTACACCGGCCAGATCCGTGCCCCACCTCAAGACATGCCTGTGCGAAAGAGCGTCACCGATGCAGAGCCATCGCACGCGGACGCCTGTCTCCCGAGCCGCGTCCCGGATGCCGCCCAAGGTTTCGGAATCGGCATCGGCAAGGCCGCCACCAGGCGCGTGTTCTTCGAAATACTGATTGCGGTGCAGGAGGAGATTCACCGAAAACTCCAATAGAGAGGTGTCGCGGTCAAGGTACGGGCCTGCAATTCCATCAGCCGGCAACGTCCGATTGATGTGCGCACCGATGCGCAAATTATGCGTTTCTGTTAATTTTTACAAGCACTGGTTTTTATTTTTGCATTTTCGTAGAAAATTTCAATCATAGATGGTATAAGTAGAATTATCGGGCATCCCGGTCGGTTCTCAAAGCCGTCCGCATGCGGAGTTCGGCAGACAATTCCGAGGGATGCGCGGTTGCCGAGTGTTTTGTGCGAGCTCTTTTGGCGTGCTTCGCGCTGGGTCGGCACGGCACCTGAACGGCGCCGAACGGAATCCCTCGTGTGTTCCTGAAGGTTCCGGGCGGTCGGGTTTTCCGGATGCCGCCGTGCGCGAGCCTCCCGGTCCTCCAAGGCTCAGGTTCGTGGATATCGCCAGGAAATGATTATCCGGCGAACCAAATTTGCAAAACACGCAAGAACAACGCAACGCGATTTCGTTCAGACCAACACCCCGCGTGCGAAAAACAGGGATAGGCTGAAATGGGCGAGAGACGGATACGGGGATGGCACTTTACGTTGCAGGACGTCGAAATTGCCGTAACAAACAATCAACTGCTCATGCTCGATCTGGAGTGTTCGAACCTCTGCAATCTTTCCTGCCCGTATTGCTTTCGTGATGAATACGCCGAGCAGCATGTTGCGTTGCCGGACGAAATGACGGTTGAAGAGCGCTTCGATCTTCTGGAGCAGGCAAAGGCCCTGGGCTGTCGGTCGATCAAAATCGTCGGCGCGGGCGAACCGCTCATTGACCTGCTGTTCTGGCAGCAGGCCGAAAAATGCGTCGATCTCGGCATGACCGTCATGGTCAACACCAACGGGATCACTTTGGGCGAACGGGAAGTGGCGCGGCTCAACGAACTCGGCGCTTCGGTCATCCTCAAATTTCACAGCTTCGATCCGGAAATCAACGACTTCATGGTCGATCGCAAAGGCTACTCGGCCTATCGCGACAGGGCCCTGAAGCTTCTGATTGATGCCGGGTTCAACCGGGATACGCCGACCCGTTTGGGATTTGGGTCGATCGTCACCCGTCAGAACGTCGACGGCGTTTTCGGCATGTACAAATACTGCGTGGAGAACAACATCTTTCCGCTTTTCAAGACCTGGCTGCCAAAGGGCGGAACGTGGAACTTCCGCGACTGGATACCGTCGGTAGAAAGCCTCCGGACCCTGCAGGAAAAAATCTCCGAATATGAGAATCAACATTGGGCACAGGGCTTCAATCGTTGCACACCCTATTTCGGCGGCTTCTCCTGCATGCAGCTGCATTACTCGCTGTACGTCGATATTCAGGCCAACGTCTTCCATTGCGTCGGCGACGCCGAGCCGATGGGGAGCCTGCGCCGCCAGACCCTGGCCGAGCTCTGGGATCACCCGCACGTCCTGAAGATCAAGGGCAGAACCTACAAGGGATGCCCGAAACGCGCCGGCGTGGTGCCGCGAACCGTCGCCGAAGCGGAGGACGCGGACTTGCCGAAGCGAGCAGTCGGATAGGCGGCGCGGTGCCCGGGCGGCCTGCCCTCGGTGCCGTTGCGCAGAGAACGATCCAGGAAGCGATTGGAGCCCCGGAGTTTCGACTTCATCATGCTGTCGCGTTTGAACGATCTGAGGCAGGAGCATCGCACGGCGATGATATTTCGGGATGTCGCCGAATGGCTTCCCGAGGGACCGGCATGCACGCTGGATATCGGATGCGGCTCAGGTCGATTGATGGCGTTGATGGCACAGCACGGATATCGCGCGGAAGGCGCCGATATTCTCGACTACCGAATAACGGATGCGCGGGATCTTCCGTTCTATGCCTGCGACGCCGGCGCGCTGCCGATCGACGGCGACCGGTACGACGCGGTGCTTCTGGTCGCGTGCCTGCATCATTCCCATTCGCCCGAGGACATCATCATCGAAGCGGTCCGGGTCACGCGCCCCGGCGGGCGGATTGTCGTCGTGGAGACGACGAGCGAAACCGCCCTCGTCAAGGCGTGGAACTACGGCTGGGACAAGTTTCTGAATTGGCTTAACAATCCGGGGATCGGCAAGCAACCGATCCAGTTCAAGACGCGGCGGGAATGGGTAAGGCTGTTCCAGTCGGGTGCGACTGAAATCGATGTCGTGTGCTGTCGCAAAGCACGCGAGTCGGTGTGGATCGATCCGGAGCGCCACATGATTCTGGTGTTTCGCAAAGGTTCCGATGCGCTCGCACCGCAATCCCGGCGCAGCGCGCGGCAAACGGCCGTTTCCAGCCCCGAGAACGTGTTCCACGGCGAATCCGAGGCCGAAGGTTCGCCGGCCGGCCGGCCTTTCAGCAGAGATTTGTGATGGAAGCGCATGTTGCGGGCCTGGTCGGACTGACGATGTTCGCCTCAATGTTCATCCGTTCGGCGATCGGCATCGGGCACGGCGTCGTTGCCATGCCGCTGCTGACCTTGCTGTTGCCGATCAAGGTCGCCACCCCGCTTCTGGCGGCGGTGGGCACCGCAATCACCGCGATCATAATGGTCACCGCGTGGCAAAAGGTCGACTGGCGGGCGGCGACAAGCCTGATCGTCGGCGGCATCGTGGGCATTCCGATCGGCATCTGGGGGCTGGTCAATCTTCCGACCCGGTTGGTGATGATTGCGATGACGGTCGTGCTCGCCGGCTTCGGGCTGTGGTCGCTGCTGCAGAAGAACCCGCCCCACCTCGCCACCGAACGCTGGCCGATAGCCTCAGGCGTGGGGTTTCTTGGCGGTGTCCTCGGCGGCGCCTACAACCTCACCGGAATTCCGCCCGCCGCCTATGGCGCCCTTCGCCGCTGGTCGCCGGCGGAATTCCGGGTGATCATTTCGGCCTATTTCCTGCCGACCGGCATCGTCACCGTCTTTGGCCATTGGGTCAGCGGCCTGTGGACCGAGGCGTTCTACGCCGGCGTTGTCTGGAGCATCGTCCCGGCCCTCGTCGCGCTGGAATTCGGCCGCCGGGTCAACGCCAAGATCCCGACCGCAGTGTTCACGCGCATCATCTGGATTCTGGTCGTGATCATGGCGATCGGCATTTTCGTCAAATGGATTTGAGGGTCACCGGAAAGGCGGAACCGGCGGTTCCGCGCACAAGGGAGCAAAGCATGAAACAGATCGGAATCGTCGGCGCCGGTGTTATGGGCAGAGGCCTTGCGCATGATCTTGCGCGAACCGGTCATTCGGCGATTCTGGTTGATGTCAACGCCGACATTCTGGACAGCGCACGCGAAGACATATCGCGCAATCTGCGCCTCTATCAGATGTTCGGCCATCAGCAGGTCGACGATATCGACGGCGTGCTGGACCGGATCGAATACACCCACGACTTGACCGCCATCGAAAAGGCCGAGTTCGTCATCGAGAACGTCACCGAATGCTGGTCGACAAAGAAGGACGTCTACGCCCGGCTGGCGACCATCTGCCCGTCGATCGTCGTTTTTGCCGCCAACACATCGGCGATCCCGATCACCAGGATCGGCGCGGTGTCCGGCCGTCCGGACCGGACGATCGGCATGCATTTCATGAATCCGGTGCCGCTCAAACCGGTCGTCGAGGTGATCCGCGGCTATCACACCAGCGACACCACCGTCGATACGGCGAAATCGCTGCTCGCCGGCCTGGGCAAGGAAGCGGTGATCGTCAACGACGCTCCGGGGTTCGTGTCGAACCGCGTGCTGATGCTCTCGGTCAACGAGGCGATCTACCTGGTTCAAGACGGCGTCGCGTCGGTGGAGGACATCGATCGCATCTTCAAGTCCTGCTTCGGCCACAAGATGGGAATGCTCGAAACCGCAGACCTTATTGGGCTCGATACAATACTTTTCAGTATTGAAGTTCTTTATGAAAGTTTCAATGACAGCAAATACCGACCATGCCCGCTTTTGAAGAAGATGGTTGATGCCGGTCTATTGGGCCGGAAGGCCGGAAAAGGATTCTATTCTTACTGACGGAGGGGAGTACTGTGGAGGTCACAAAAGAACACGACAAAAGCGGGAACAAGAATACCAAAACCGGCATCAGCAGCTTTTCGTCAAAAAAGGAAGATGTCACGGCGCAGGTAAAGCAATTCCTCGTCAAGGCGACGCGGATCGAAGCGATCAGCGACGACGAAGAGCTGTTCCGGCCGGGATTCCTCAATTCCCTGCTGGCAACGCAGCTCGTGATGTTCGTCGAGAAGCAATTCGGCATCGAGGTCGTCGGCCCCGAACTGTCGATGGACAATTTCGGCACCGTCGAGCGCATTGCGGATTTCGTCGCCAACAAGCTGGAAACGCGTGAGTCGTGGGACCCGTCGTGAGCACCGTTCACCGCCTTCACGAGCAGGCAAGTCTCGGCGAACGGTTCAAATCGTTCGCGCTCGAGCAGGTGGCTCCTCACGCGCATGCGCATGACAGCGAGCAGACGTTTTCGGTGTCCGTTATCGAAGCTTTGAAAGACCAGGGATATCTCGGCGCCTGCCTGCCGGCGGTGGCGGGCGGCCTCGGTCTCGACATGACCGCCTATGGCTCGCTCTGCGAGGCGCTTGGTCATGCCTGCACATCGGCGCGCAATCTGCTCACCGTCCATGACATGGTCGTCCACACCGTCGCCGAATGGGGATCGCCGGCCCAGCGCGACGCCTGGCTTCCCGTCTTGGCGCGCGGCGAGCGGATTGCCGCGTTTGCGCTCACCGAGCGCTCTGCGGGCAGCGATGCGCGAGGGATCGAGACCGAAGCCCGCGAGACCGGCAGCGGCTTCGTCTTGAACGGATCGAAGTCGTGGATCACCTTCGGCCAGATTGCCGGCCTGTTTCTGGTTTTCGCCCGCACAGGGGATGCGATTTCCGCGTTTATCGTTGAATCCGAGCGGAATGGCGTGGAAGTGGCGCCGATCAAGGACATGCTGGGTGCGCGCGGGTCGATGCTGGCGCAGCTTTCCCTCACCGACTGCCTGGTGCCGAAAGAAAACATGATCGGGCGCAGAGGCAAGGGCTATCCGCATATCCTGACCGATGCTCTGACGCTCGGACGGTATACGGTCGCGGCCGGAACCGCCGGCCTGCAGCGCGCCTGCCTGGAGGCGTCCATAGGCTATGTCCGGCAGCGAAAGCAATTCGGCAAGCCGATTGCGGAACACCAGCTCATCCAGCGCAAGATCGCAGCGATGGCAACCGACGCGGCGGCCGGAAAGCTGTTGGTCGAAGAGGCCGGCCGGCATCTGGATGCCGGCCACCCTCGCGCGCTGGCGCAGGTCGCCATGGCCAAGCTGTTCACGACCCGCGCCGCGTTTAGGGCAGCCAGCGAGGCGGTGCAGATTCACGGCGCCAATGGCTGCTCCGCCGACTACCCGGTGAACCGGCATCTGCGTGATGCGAAGATACTCGAAATCATTGAAGGAACTAATGAAATTCAGGAGATCATCATCTCGCGCTATGCCTGATCTGTCACCGGGTGGCCGATTTGCGGGCGTGTGGAGAGGGGTAAACGAGGGTCGACAACCATGAACGCGTCTGTCCGGCCGATCGCGGCCAGAGAGCAGGAAAAGAAGATCAAACTCGTCGTCTGGGATCTCGACAACACGATGTGGGACGGCATTTTGCTGGAAGATCCGTCCGTCGCATTGCGCGACGCCGTCGCAGATATCGTTGCGGCACTGGACGCGCGCGGAATTCTGCAATCGATCGCCAGCCGGAACGACTACGGCCAGGCCATGGACCAACTCCGCGCGTTCGGTCTGTCCGACTATTTCCTCTGCCCGCAAATCAACTTCCAGCCGAAATCGGTGTCGATAGCGACCATCGCCGACATCCTGAACCTCGGTATCGATTCCGTTCTCTTTGTTGACGACGACGTCTTCGAACGCACGGAGGTCGAATATGCCTGCCCGCAGGTTCTTACGCTGGATTCCCGGCACCTGGACGGCTTTCTCGACCGCCCCGAACTGACCCCGCGGTTCGTCACGGAAGACTCGAAAAACCGCCGGGAGCTGTATCTGAAAGACCTTGAACGCCGACAGGAAGAGGCGTCGTTTGCGGGAACCAATGAAGAGTTCCTGAAGTCACTCGACATGGTGCTGACCATCCGCGAGGCCGGCGAAGACGACCTGCAACGCGCCGAAGAACTGACGGTGCGCACCAACCAGTTGAACGCAACCGGCGAGACCTTTTCGTTCAATGACTTGCAGCGCTTTCGCGGCAACGCGGACCATATGCTTCTGGTTGCCGACCTGACGGATCGATTTGGAACATATGGAACGATCGGTCTCGCCCTGGTCGAGCGCCGTGAGGCGTTCTGGGAAATCAGGCTGCTGTTGATGTCGTGCCGCGTGATGGCGCGCGGCGTCGGCGCGGCGATGCTCAACGACATCGTCCGGGCCGCCAATCGAAATCGCCGACGAATTCAGGCGCGGTTCATTCCGACCAACAGGAACAGGGCGATGTTCATCACGTTCCGGTTCGCAGGGTTTGAAGAGGTCGGAACAGACGGCGGCGTGGTGGTGCTGCGGCGTGCATCAACTGCCGACCCGCCCGCCAGCGAATATCTGCGGATCGCCTCTCGATTCGCCAACGAAACGAGCGGGCAGCGGGCACAGCGCTGATGGCTATGGACCTTGAACAATTCGGCCAAGGCCGGCCGCTGCGAACAGCGGTTTCAGCGGCGCCCGGGACCGGCGCGCCGGTCGAACTCCTGCTGTTGAGCGACACGGCCACACTTGCCGCAATGCCCCGCATCCGCTCGGCATTGACGGGCGAGGAAGTCGTCCGGGCCAGCCGCTTTGTGCGCGCCGTCGACCGCGACACCTATATCGCCAGCCATGGCGCCCTGCGCCTGCTGCTCGCCCTGCACAGCGGCGACGAGCCGCGGCGTATTCAGCTCGTGAGCGGCGCGAACGGCAAGCCGATGATGGCCCAATCGGCCCCGCGTCGCGTCGAGTTCAATCTTTCCCATTCCGGCAGCAAGGCGTTGATCGCCCTCTCCCGCTCGCAACCGGTCGGTGTTGATATCGAGCGCTTCGATAATCGAACCGACATCGAAGCCATCGCCGGCCGCTACTTTTCTCCCGAACAGAGGCAGGCTCTCAGGACGGCGCGCCGAGGCCAAAGACTGCGCACGTTCTTTTCGCTGTGGACGCGCAAGGAAGCCTGCCTGAAGGCGCGCGGAGTCGGACTGACCGGTCTGGATGCGCCAAGACCCGATCCACTCTCCCGTGACGGCGGGCCGAAGCCGGAACGTTGGCAGACATTATCGCTGGATGTCGGCGAGGGCTACGCGGCGGCGTTTGCGGGCCCTGCGCCGATCGGTGAGTGGAGGATGCGGGAACTTGGCCGCGCGCAGATCGACCGGTGGCCGACATGAACCGACCACCGGCATCGCCACACTCCCGCCCGCCATATTGGAACGAACGGCCCGATCCCGATCACGAAGACCTGTCCCTGATCGACATGTCTCCGCGGCAACGGGCCGTATGGTTCACGGATCGTCTCGCCGCCCCGAAAGCGAACGTGCATGTCGCCCGAGCCCTCTCGATCAGCGGAGACCTGGCGGCGCAAGATGTCGAAAAGGCGCTGACCGATCTGGCCGGCCAGTGGCCTGCGGTTCAGCGTTCCGTGCGCGTGATGGACGGTCAACCCTTCCTTTGCCCCATCCCCCCGCGCATCGATTTTCGCCACATCGACGCAACCGGCTGGCCGCCGGAGCGGGTCGACGAGCGGCTCCGCGCCGATCTGACCGCCCCGTTCGATGTGACAGGCGACCCGTTTCTGCGGGCCCGGCTCTATCGCACCGGTCCGCGAGACTGGGTGCTGGTGCTGATCGTTCACGCCATCGCGGCGGACCACCAGTCGATTGCGATGGCTGCCGACTGGCTCATGAACCGCCTCGGTCATGGCCAAAGGATCGGTCGGGACCCGGACAAAGCCGCAGAAGCACCCAATGGCGACAACTCCGAAATAGACCAAAGCGAATGCCATGAGCGCGCCCGGACGTTCTGGCGGCAGCAACTTTCCGGCGATATCCCGGTCCTCGAACTGCCGCTTCTGCCCCGGCAGGAGGAAACCTATCAGACGATGGGCAACGCCATCTCTGCCGATCTGGAGCCGTCGCAGCGCGAAAAACTGCGCCGTTTGGCGGGTCAGCACGGCGCCCATCCGGATGATGTCCTGTTGGCGGTGCTCCAGGTCGCGATGATGCGCTGGGCCGGGCAGAACGGTTGCGCGTTGGGTCTTTCGGTCATTTCCGAGGGTCCCGAGCCGCTTCAAAGATCGACCGGGACACGACTGAACACGATCGTCCTGCGCGCTGAACCAATCGGCGCGCAGACGAGCTTGGCGACCTATCTGGACGCCACACGCCGCCGCCTTCAGGCCTGCCTGAGCCATGCGGATTTCCCCTTCAATGCGTTGGTGGAACAGATGTCGCCGACGCGGGAATTCCTGCGCGACCCGATGTTCCGGGTCAGTTTCGTGTCCCGGCGGCTGGTGTCACGGGGTTTGCAGACAGGCTTCCAGCGCAACATCGCAATCGCGGAACCGGGACCGCCTTGCGCGTTTGGGCGCTTGCGCGCTGCTTCGTTGCCCCTGCCGCTGCGGCCGCTCGCCGGCGAGCTTACGGTTTTTGCCGGTGGCGACGATGAAGAAGTAAGGATTTCCATTTCTTACAACGATGCGGTGCCGACCGACGTCGCCCGGCAGTTTCTGAAACATTTGCGGGATCTCCTGGCCGCGATGCTGGACGCTCCGGCAGCGCCGATCGTCGACGCGCCGCTGCATTTTCCCGAACCGCCGCCCTATCCCGAATATCCCGGCGGACTGCACAGATCGCATGCGCATGTCACGTTCCGGCCGGCCGACACCGATCAGAGCGTCGTTGCGCGCATTCTCGACATGGCGGCCAGCCACCCGGCACGGTCGGCCGCCGTCTCGGTCGACAGGCGGCTGACCTATGCCGAACTGGTCAGCGAAGCGGGTGAGGTTGCCGCCGAAATCGTCCACCACTGCGGCGCCGATCGCGGCCGGATAGGCATCTATTGCGGGCACGACACCAGTTTCGTGATCGGCGTCGTCGCTGCATGGCTCGCCGCCAAAGCCTACGTTCCGCTGGACCCGACCTTTCCCGAGGAAAGGCTGGCTCATATCGCGAAAAGCGCCGAGATCGACGGCATTGTGAGCACACGGGCTTACGAGCGCGCGGTGTGTCATCTGCCGGTCGGACGTGTGCCTGTCGTCTTCATCGATGACGAGCGGTCGACCGGCGCCGCAGAATTGCACCAAGAGCCGATGGGCGGCGATGCGCTTGCCTATATCCTCTACACATCCGGCTCCACGGGCGGGCCGAAAGGGGTCATGCAGAACCACCGAAACGTTCTGCATCAATTGCGGACCTACACCAACAATTTCCGCATCGATCGCCATGACGTGCTGATCCAATTGGCGTCTTTCAACTGGGATGCCTCGATCACCGACTTCCTCGCCGCCCTGGTCAACGGGGCATGCGTCGCGCTCTATGACTTCAAACGCGACGGCATCGCCGGCCTGGCTGCCTTCATGGCGCGCCAAACGGTCACCCTCTATCACTCTGCACCGTCGCTTTTCAGGCTGTTGGTCAAGAGCATCGGCGACACGGACGGCGCCTTTCCCGGGATCCGTGCGGTGTTGCTTGCCGGGGAACAGGTCTACGGCCAGGACTTCGCTCTGTTCAAACGCCATTTCGCGCCCGATGCCGTATTCGCCAGCGGCTATGGCGCGACCGAGTCAAGCTTCGCTTTGCAGAACCATCAGCCCTGGAGTGCGGAGACGGCTGGACGCCGTTTTCCCCTCGGCCATGCCATTGACGGTGTCGACGTCGTGCTGCTCGACGAAACCGGCCACGAGACGATCTTCAAAGGCGAGATCGCCTTGCGCGGCCGCCACCTGGCACCGGGATACTGGAACCGGCCCGATCTCTCCGATCGCGCATTCACGCCGCTGTCCGGCGATCCCGCGCTTCGCCAGTACAGGACCGGCGACATCGGCTATCGCCGCCCCGACGGCGCATTCGTCTATGGCGGCCGCAAGGACCGGCAAGTCAAGGTCCGCGGCTATCGCATCGAACCGGGGGAAATCGAGTCGGCGCTGAGAAATATCGATGGCGTGACGGACGCCCATGTCTCCGTGCATGACAGCGGCGGGACCGAAAACGGGGCGCTGGCCGGTCATATCGTCGAGACCACCCGCGGCGTCCATTCGTCCTTCAGAATTCGGTCGGAACTGCGTATCCATCTGCCCGACTATATGATCCCCAGCCACATCCTTTTTTACGACGAACTGCCGCGCACGCCGAACGGCAAGGTCGATATTCGCGCCCTCGGCGAAATCACGCCATTGGCGACGGTCGAGTCGACGCACGGCCGAGAACTCGCACACACGCCAACCGAGCAGATCGTTGCCAGCGCCTGGGCCGACATTCTCGATGTCGAAGAGGTCGGCGTCGATCAGAATTTCTTTGATCTCGGCGGGCATTCCCTGCTCCTGGCCAAGGTTCAGATCTGGATCGAGGCGACGTTCCGCCGGCGGGTGCCGTTGGTGCGGCTGTTCGAGTACCCGACCGTTGCGACGCTCGCCCGGTTTCTCGACGAGGGCGGTTCCGGCACATCTCAGCCATCCGATGCGATCCTGCGCATGGCGGCGCGACGCAGACATCGGCGTGCCCGCGCCGGTAACCCGGAGCAGAAGAGATGGACGCAAACATGAACGGCGACGGCCATCCCGATACGGACGACGCCATTGCCATTGTCGGTATGGCGTGCCGTGTTCCCGGTGCGGAAAACATCGAGGAATTCTGGCAAATCCTGGAGGCCGGCCGCGAGGCCGTGGCGCAGTTCGACGATGACGAGCTGATCGCCTCCGGCGTTGATCCCCGCGAGTTCGACAGCGAAGACTATGTCAAGGCCGGGGGCTATCTGACCGACTTCGATACATTCGATGCGGACTTCTTCGGCTATGCGCCGAGAGAGGCCGAACTGATCGATCCGCAGCAGCGCCTGTTCCTCCAATGCGCCTGGAACGCGCTGGAGGATGCCGGCTGTATCAATTCCGCCAGGACGTCGACAACGGGCGTCTTCGCCAGTGCCGCGGCGAACCGGTATTTTCTGGCCGGCCTGACCGCCGCAAACCCATTGCATGCCGGCGCACCCGATGTCGAAGAGTACATTCTCGCCGGCCCGTCGGTGGACTATCTGCCGATGCGCACGGCCTACAAGCTCGGCCTGACCGGTCCGGCGATCGCCGTGCAAAGCGCCTGCTCAAGTTCCCTGGTCGCGGTGTGCGAGGCAGCCCAAAACCTTCTCGACTACCGCTGCGACATGGCATTGGCCGGCGGCGTCGCCCTCAATTTCCTCGGCAAGACCGGATACCGGTACAAACGCGAGGGTATTCTTTCAATCGACGGACATTGCCGGGCGTTCGACGCCGAGGCGACCGGTTCGGTCTTCGGCAACGGCGTCGGCGTCATTGTGCTCAAGCGGTTGTCGGACGCGATTGCGGCGGGTGACAGCATCCGCGCGGTTGCGACCGGTTGGGCGGTCAACAATGACGGCAACGCCAAGCCCGGATTTTCCGCGCCGAGCGTGACCGGTCAATCCGCCGTCATCGACGAAGCATTGGCGGCTGCGGATATCGGGCCGCAGGACATCGGCTATGTCGAGGCGCACGGCACCGGCACCAAGCTGGGCGATGCGGTGGAAACAGCCGCCCTTATCCGGGCGTTTGAAGCGGCCGGCCCACGGACGCGATATTGCGCGCTCGGGTCCGTCAAGACCAATATTGGGCACCTGGGTGCGGCGGCCGGCATCATCAGCCTGATCAAGACGGTCCTTGCCGTCGAGCGCGGCACAATTCCGCCAAGTCTCAACCTGACCCGCGAAAACCCGGATCTTCACCTCACCGAAAGCCCGTTTTTCGTCAACACCGAAACGCGGCGATGGGCCGACGACAACCGCCCTCGGCGCGCCGGCGTCAGTTCATTCGGCATGGGCGGCACCAACGCTCACATGATCATTGCGCAGGCAGAGCCGCGCCGGCCACAACGGCAGGCCGCAGCGCGGCCCTATCTGCTGCCGGCAAGCGCGAAAACACAACCGGCACTGGACCGGTTTACCCGGCTTCTGGGCGGGTATTTTGCCGGCGAAAATCCGGCGTCTCTCCATGACGTCGCCTATTCGCTTGCGACCGGCCGGGCCGTGTTCCCGCACCGGGCAGCCATCGTTTGTCACCAACCCGCGGAAGCGGCGAAATTGCTCCAGCAGCGATCCGCCGCTGCGCCGGCTCGGGTCTTCTCTGAAACGACAAGGCCGAAACTGGCGTTCATGTTCCCGGGTGCCGGCGATCACTATGCCGGCATGGCAACCGATCTTTACGCGCATGAACCCCGGTTTCGCGGTCATCTCGATGCGTGTTGCGGCTTGTTCGAGGCGCGCTCGGCAAAAAACCCTCGCCATTTCCTGATCGGTGACGGCGATTGCGCGCCCGAGCCGGTGCAGCCGGCAGCGCCGAAAGGCGCAATCGATTTCCGGCGCCTTGTCGCAAGGGACGAAGACGCCGCGGCAAGCGCGTCGACGGTTCACGGTGCCTTGTTCTGCCTGGAATATGCGCTTGCCCGATCCCTGATTGAGGTCGGGCTCTGCCCCGACATGATGATCGGGCACAGTGTCGGGGAATTTGCTGCCGCCTGCATCGCCGGCATTTTCAGCCTGGATGACGCGGTGATGCTCGTCGCCGAGCGGGCCCGGCTGATCGACAGCTCCGCGTCGGGAGCGATGCTGACCGTTCCGACCGACGAAGACTCGCTTCGCGCGAGGATCGACGGCAGCGGCATCTCCCTTGCCGCTGTGAACGCGCCGGAGCTGTGCGTCGCATCGGGGCCGGACACCGAAATCGACACGCTGGAAAAGGCGCTTGCCCGGGACGGGATCGTCGGGCGCCGGCTTCGGGTAAACCGTGCCTATCACTCGATGCAAATGCAGGACGTGGCGGACAGGTTCGCCGCAATCGCTGCGGCGGCGACATATGCGAAACCGCAGATCCCGCTTGTCTCGAATCTTTCCGGCGACTGGGTGACGGAAGGCGCCGATCTGAACGCCGATTACTGGGCGCGTCATATCTGCGCGCCGGTTCGGTTTGCCGACGGGTTCGCAAAACTGGCGGCAGCGGATGATGTGGTGTTCCTGGAGGTCGGGCCGGGTCAGACACTGTCCTCGCTCGCAACACTGCAAGACCGACGCGGCGACCGTGTGAAGCACGTGTTCGCGCCGACACTGAGCCCTTACTATGACGGAGAAGACTCGCTCGCCCAATACCTGAACGCCATCGGCCTCGCCTGGGAAAGCGGTTGCGAAATCGATTGGGACGCCTTTTATCGCGGCAACGAAGGCGCGCGGGTTCCCTTGCCGGTCTATCCGTTCGAGCGTCAGCGCTATTGGAGCCTGCCGGCAGCCTTGACGGACGCATCCCCGGCGCCCGTTTCCGCACCAGATGCAGATCGCCGAGCGGCCGTGAGGGCCGGCGTTACCGCCGAGGTGAAGACGCCGTCGCCCCCTCCGGACAAGGCACGATCCACCCCCGGCAAGCCTCGACCGCAAACCGCCGGCGAATATTCGGCACCGATTACGGCTGTCGAACGGCAACTCGCCGCGATCTGGCGGAACCTGTTCGGCTACGACGACGTCGGCGCGACCGACGATTTCTTCGCCATCGGCGGGCATTCGCTATTGGCGTTGCAGTATTCGAATATTCTTTGGCGGACGTTTCAAGTGCACGTGCCGCTGCAGATGATCGTCGAATGCCCGACCATTCGTGCGCTTGCCGGAAATCTCGATCTCCCCGGTGACCGCTCCCAGACAGAGACCAGGGCCTATGGCTTCGTCAGGGAGGATGTCGGCCGTCAGACCGACGCCGAGTTGCAGGCGTTCCTGGAACGATACGTCATCGAAAAGATGAACCTGGCGCGCATTCCGGTCAGCTCCGCCGACGCCACACCAACGGCGCATGACTGGGCGAGGGCCACACCCGAACTGCTGCGCAGTTTCAAGGTTGATCTCGGCATGCAGTTCTACCCGATCGAAGTGTCGAGGCACAAAACGCCGGCAAGCCTCGCCGCATATCTGCTGCGGGAAATCAGGCAGGCGGAAGACCTGCGAGATCGCTGGACCGGTCCGGTGGAGCCTGCCGGCCAAAGGGAAGCGAACGCCCGAAAGCCGGGCGGGGCCGATTTCATTCTTTCCAGTCCGCGTTCCGGCTCGACGCTGTTTCGCCTGATGCTGGCCGGCCATTCCGCCCTGTTCTGCCCGCCGGAGCTTCACCTCGTCGGATACGACCGCATGGACATCCGCCGCGACAAGAATCCCTCGCCCGATCACGACCAGGGGCTTGGCCGGGCCTTTGTCGAACTCACCGGGCGATCCATGCACGCCTGCGCGGAGGATATCCGGCGTATGGCGGAAGACCGGGTTCCGGTGATGAACGTCTTTTTGCAGTTGGTCGACATGGCGGCCCCGCGGCGGCTGATCGACAAGTCGCCCGCCAATGCCGACCGGATGGAAAAGCTGCGCTGGATCGAAGCCAATTTCAGCGGTGCGCGGCATATCCACCTCGTCAGACACCCCTATTCGGTGATCGAATCCATCGTGCGGAACCGGTTCGCGAAATTGATGGGTGGAGACGGCGAGAATCCCTTCGAATTCGCCGAGCACGCCTGGTTCCGGAGCAACGCCAATATCGTCGGCCTGTCCGAAGAGGTCGACGCCGATCGCCTCCATATCGTCCGCTATGAAGACTTGATCCGCGACAGCCACGCGGCGCTCGAAGGCGTCTGCGGATTCCTCGGCATAGACTTCGAAGCCGCCATGACCGATCCCTATCAAGGGCAGCGCATGCGCGACGGGCTGGGTGATCCGAACCTGCTCGACCACCACGGTATCGACCGCAGCCTTGCCGACGTCTGGCAGGACATCAGACTGCCCGCACCGCTCGCCCGTCACACGCGCGAACTCGCCGAGCGGTTCGGCTACGACTTGCACGAACCACGCCGTCATGGGCTGCGGCCAGATCCGGCGGGCGGGAAACCAGCCGCGTGCAAAGACAACGCTCATGCACGGTCGGCGGCAACGGATCCCTCCTCTGCTTATCTGGTTCGACTGCATGAGGCGGACGGCACCGAAATGATGTTCTTCGTGCACGCGCTCGACGGCAGTCCGTTTCTCTACATCGAACTGGCGCGGCTCCTCGGCGAGCATTTGTCGAGCTTCGGCATTCAGGCGCAAGCCGGCGGCAGCACGACGCTGGAAGGCCTGGCGGCGCGCTATATCGACGCCATCCGCGCGGTGCAGCCGTGCGGCCCCTACCGGCTCTGCGGCTGGTCGATGGGCGGCGTGGTCGCCTTCGAAATGGCGTGCCAGTTGCGCAGCGGCGGCGAGGAGGTCGACTTCCTCGGCCTTATCGACAGTGTTTGCCCTTCAGGCAGCCCCCAGCAACAGGTCGACTACAGCTTGGTGCAATTCGCCATGGCGATCGCCGACGGCATGGGCGGCGACGACCGGCCGACGACGGATCTGGAGGCGGTGAGCCGGCTGACGCCCGAACGGCAGCTCCGATACGTGGAAACGGAGATCTCCCGCATGCCGGCACCGATGCGCAAGGAATTGCAGTCTCGCCTGGTGCTGTGGAAACGCCATGTGGCGATGGTGCGGCACTACCGGCCCGGTATCTATGACGGAGACATGACCCTGGTGCGGGCACGCGGCCCGGCCGGCGCGGCCCGTTCCGGCACTGCGGGCATCCCCAAAAGCAACGAGAACTGGACCCACGAGGACGGTGTCTACGGCTGGCGTGCCCATGTCGGCCGCCATGTCGACGCGATCGACGTCGCGGCCGGTCATCTGGACGTCTGTTCGCGCACGAGCGCACCCATGGTGGCCGGTTCGCTGTTGCCGGGCCTGACACGGATTCTCAAGGCGAACGCCGGCTTTCCGCACCAACGCAGGCGGCCGGACCAAGACGCGATCGGGGACCCGACCTGACCCGCGTGCAAGCGCGCGCCGGGGCCGACCACCACGGGAGGACGTCATGGCTTCAACGAACATCGAACCGGTTGAAACGGATCGGTCCGCGGTCCACGCCGCACTGTCTCAGAACGGCTTCGCCTATGTCGAGTCGTTCAGCGACATGGACGACTGCCAGGACTATCTGACGACCTATCTCGGTCTGGGTCAGACCATGGAACAACCGGGTGGACACCACGCCTATGAGGTTCGCGCCCGCCCTGACGGCGACGCGCAATCGAGTTCGCGCTCGACGAACGAACTCAATCCTCATGTCGAAGGCGTCAACTATCCGGACCTGCCCAGATATGTCGCATTGCTGTGCGTCCGGCAGGCGCGGAGCGACGGCGGGACGACCATGCTGAGCAATGTCGAGGAGCGGTTGCGAAATCTGGACGCCGATTTGCGCCGTGACCTGACGACGCCGCGGGATTTCGGCCTGCCGCCGAACGCCGATGAGCGAACCATCGCGCCGATCGTCGAATTCGACGACGACGGCGGCGTCCGCCATTTCAGATACAGCGAGAACCAGCTCCTTTACGGCGACACGCACGCCGTACTCCACGGAAGCGCCAGCCCTCCAATCCTCGCAAAACCGTGGCTGCGGGCATTTTGCCGCGAAGTCCGGAAATGGCATGAAACATCGCACATCCAGATCAGGATGCACGATCGTTCATTGCTCATTTTCGATAACCGCCTGTTGCATTCGCGTACCCGCTTTACCGACCGGGCCCGTGTTCTCATACGGTTCTGGATCCGGTGATCTTCGGGAAATAGAAAGCTTCCGCCGTGTGCACAGGTTTGAGCGGAACGTCATTCGAACCGGGTCAGCTCTAACGCTTCATGCCGGAGAGATAGCTGTCGAAGATATCCTCGATGTTCTTCTGGTAGTCCTGCTGCACGGCGCGGCTGTTGTCGAACATCTTGCCGAAGACGTCCTCAGTCGAGCGCGACTGTTCCGGCGCGGCGGACGCTTCATCGCCGCCGAAAAAGCCGCCGAGGAGATCGCCGATCGGATTGCTGCCGCCCGACGATTGGCCGCCGCCGAGGAAATCGCCAACCATGTCGCCGATCGGATTGCCGCCGGAGCTTTTCCCGCCGCCGCTGCCGCCGCCGAGAAAGCCGCCGAGTAGATCGCCGAGCGGATTGTCACCGCCGCCGCCCGGCGCCGCCTTGCCGCCGCCCATGATCTGGCCGAGGATGTCGCCGAGCGGATTGCTGCCGCGGCCGGAAATGCCGCCATTGATCATCTGTTCGAGGATCTGACCGATGGCGCCGCCGGCGCCCGGCGTTGCGCCCTGCTTGAACAAGGCGCCCATCACCATGGAGGCGATCGCCGGCAGCATCTGCTTCAGCACCGACGACGACAGGCCGGTGGCAAACGCCGCCTGGTCGGCGACCGCGCGGCTGACATCCTTGCTGCCGAACATGTGGCCGAGAATGTTGTTGCCGTCCGCGACGCCGGACGCCGCGAACGCCGCGCCGGGATTGTCGAAATAGTCCGCATGCCGTCCCGACGCCGCCGCATTGAGCAGCGCGCCGAGCCCGTCCGCGGTCTGCGCATTGCGCTGCAGCCCGGTGGTGAACGCCGGCAGCAGCGCCTCGAAGGCGGCCTCGGCCTGCTCCTGCGGGATGCCGAACTGGCGGGCGAGATTGTTGGCGGCGCCGCCGCCCTGCACCTGCTGGAGTGCCTCGTAAAGGTCGATCATTCCGCTTGTCCCCCTCATCGTTTGGGTTTTTTTGCGCGTCTACGCCAGTTTTCCGCCCGATCGACAAATGCCGACGGATTACGCTGTGGCCGTGCCGCCGACCGTCATCTTGTCGATGCGCATCGTCGGCTGGCCGACGCCGACCGGAACCCCCTGGCCGGCCTTGCCGCAGGTGCCGATGCCGGAATCGAGCGCCATGTCGTTGCCGATCATCTTGACCCGCGTCAGCGATTCCGGGCCGCTGCCGATCAGCATCGCGCCCTTCAGCGGGGCGCCGATCCTGCCGTCCTTCAGCCGGTAGGCCTCGGTGCAGTTGAACACGAACTTGCCCGAGGTGATGTCGACCTGCCCGCCGCCGAACGAGACCGCGTAGATGCCGTCCTTGACCGAGCCGAGCACCTCGCCCGGATCGTGATCGCCGCCGAGCATAAAGGTGTTGGTCATCCGCGGCATCGGAATATGCGCATAGGACTGGCGGCGGCCATTGCCGGTCGGCTCCATGCCCATCAGCCGGGCGTTCTGCCGGTCCTGCATGTAGCCGGTCAGGACACCGTCCTCGATCAGCACGGTGCGGCTCGTCGGGGTGCCCTCATCGTCGATCGACAGCGAGCCGCGCCGGTCCGGTATGGTGCCGTCATCGATCACCGTGACGCCGGGGCTGGCGACGCGCTCGCCGAGCAGGCCGGCGAAGGCCGAGGTCTTCTTGCGGTTGAAATCGCCTTCAAGCCCGTGGCCGATCGCCTCGTGCAGCAGGATGCCCGGCCAGCCCGGCCCGAGCACCACGTCGAACTCGCCGGCCGGCGCCGGCTCCGCCTCCAGGTTCACGAGCGCCTGACGCAGCGCCTCGTCGGCAACATGTTTCCACGATTCGGCGGCGATGAAACGCCCGAAGCCCTCGCGGCCGCCGGTGCCGTAGGAGCCGCTCTCGCGCCGCCCGTCCTTCTCCACCACGATCGAGACGTTGAGCCGGACCAGCGGGCGAATATCGCCGATCCGGTGCCCGTCGGCGCGCAGGATGTCGACCACCTGCCAGACGCCGTAGAGCGACACGGAGACCTGCACGACCCTGGGATCGGCGGCGCGGGCATGGGCATCGATCTCGGCCAGAAGTTTCACTTTTTCCTCAAAGCTCGGGCCGCCGAGCGGATTGTCGTCGCCGTAAAGTCGTTGATTGGTACGCGCCGGCGCCGCCGCATAACTGCCGGCATGGCCGTGCTTGACCGCGCCGACCGCGTCCGCCGCCCGTTTCAGCGCCGCCTTCGAAATCTCGCCGGAATGGGCGTAGCCCGCCGCCTCGCCGGCGACCGCGCGCAGGCCGAAGCCTTGCGCGGTGTCGAAATTGGCCTGCTTCAGCCGGCCATTGTCGAACACCAGACCTTCCGACTGGTGGTATTCGAGAAAGAGTTCGCCGTCATCGGCCCCGTCGAGCGCCCCGCCCACGATCGCGAGCGCCTTCTCGGCCTCCAGATCGTTGGCCGCCAGGATGTCGATGGTCTCATCTGTCATCACTCAGTCTCCCGAAGACGGCGCAGCGCCGCGATCCGCTGCGACGTCGAACGCCTCGCCGCACAGCATGTGGCGCCGGACCGGTCGGTCGCTGGCGCCGATGGCCGTGTACATAAGCCGCGCGGCCTCATTGTTCCATGCCGATGTCGCTCGAAGGTGCATCGCCGTGACGATGTGGACGACGTAAATACCTCGACAACGCTCTGAACTATTTGTGCTTTCGCCGCCGCCAATGGTTCCCCGCTTTCGCGGGGAAGGTGGGATTGGTGATCTCTGAGGTTCCACGACCCACCGTCCCCGCGGAAGCGGGGACCCATTGGCCAATCCGTCCTTATTGGCGCTTGTTTTGTCAGTCGAATCTTCAATCCGCAACAGCCGAGGACAGTGCGTATCGAGAGGATAATTGGATTCCCGCTTTCGCGGGAAAGGTGGGCAAAGGCAAGGTCGCGCTAACCGGCCATCGCATCAATTCGGCGACGTTCGAACAGGGATATTTCCTGAAATGCGATGCGTC